>NZ_JBEZKJ010000041.1:0-70271 GCF_040651675.1 Streptomyces sp. NPDC048415
GGGGTGCCCCCCCGTCCCGGGGGGGCGGGGGGTGGGGGGGGGGGGGGGGGGGGGGGCCGGGGGCCCCCCACCACCCCCTCCGTCGTACGCCCCTCAGTCGGCCAGCGCCGCGAGCGTCTCCCGCAGGACGACCGGGTCGTACGGCATGGCCAGGTGCGTGGTCCGGTTCTGCGGGGCGAGGTTCTGGAGGCAGAGGTTGCTGACGAGGTGGTCCGGCCGGGCGGGCAGCAGCTGCTGCGACTCGGGAGGCTGGACCAGTTCGTCCCGGGTGGACCAGACGACGGTGTAGCCGACCCCGTCCACGGTGTCGCCCGGCGCCACCAGCTCCGCCACGAACTCCGAGTCGTGCAGCAGCTGCGTGAACGCCGGGCTCACCCGGAACAGCACCCGCTCCTCCACGATCCCCCGCACACCGGGGACTTGACGGGCGAGGGCCGTCAGTCCCTGCACTGTCACCCCGTGACTGCTGGGCGCGATCCCGACGACGCGCCGCACCTTCCCCGTCCCGCCGAGGAACTTGAGGTAGTGGTGCGCGAGCATCCCGCCCTGCGAGTGGCCGACGAGATCCACCTTCGCCGCCTTGGTGTCCGCCAGCACCAGGTCGACGAAGTCCGCGAGTTCTCCGGCCGACTTCCGCAGGTCGCCGAGCCCGTACAGCCGCGGAAGGGTCGGCAACTCCCCGTAGTTCAGGCGGAAGATCCGGTGCCCCGCCGCTCTGAGCGCGGGCGCGGCCTTCCGCCAGACGGACTCCCGGTCGCCGAGCGTGCCGTGCACGAGCACGACCGGATAGGGACGTTCTTCACTCGGGGGCCGGTGCCAGTCGTCCTCCGCCGCCGCGGGGTCGAGCGCGGCGCCGATCCGGTGGCCGACGGACTGGGCGTTGCCGGACAACCGCTCGGGAGTCCGGATCAGTTCGGTCGCGGCGCTGTCGGAGTTGACGCCGGGAACGCGGGGCAGGGACATACGGCCTCCTCGGGCTGGGGAATCGGTTCTAGACATGCGCAAGACGCCCGGCCGGGATGATCCCGGCCGGGCGCAACGGCTCCACGGCTGTGTCAGCGGCCGGTCGTCGTCAGTCGTCGGCCGGCAGTGATCGGGCCCCCGTCAGCGTGTGGAACGCGCGGTCGTGCCACAGCAGCGGCCGGCCGCCGTTCACCTCCACCGCCATCACGCGTCCGACGACCGCGTGGTGATCGCCGTACGGCCGTACGTCCTCGACCAGGCACACCGACCAGGCGAGCGCGTCGACGAGCACCGGCAGGCCGAGCACCCGCCGTATGCGGCTGCCGTCGAAGCGCCGCGCGGGCGGCACGGAGGGGTCGGCGAACAGTTCGGCCAGACGCTTCTGATGCACCGTCAACAAGCTGACCGCGAAAGCACCTTGGTGCCGCACGGCGGAGAGGGTGCGCGAGCTGCCGCGCAGGCAGGCGAGGACGAGTGGCGGTCTGGCGGACAGGGAGGTCAGCGCGGAGACCGTCATTCCGGTGGGGCAGCCGGTGCCGTCCAGGGCCGTGACGACGGTGACCCCGGCCGTGAGCTTGGCGTAGAGGCCGAGGCAGCGCACCGTGTCCGGGCCGGGTTCGTCCCGCAGCGCGTCCCATCCCGCGCCGGCCGGTCCATCGTGCGGGGCGAGGGTGAGGTCAGCCATGCGCGGCGGCCGCGGTGTCGGCGAGCGCGGCGGGGGCCGGTGTGACCCTGCCGAGCAGCCCGCGCAGAATCCGCTCGATGTTGGTGCGCAAGGTCGAGTCGGCCACCGGGTCGAGCAGGTCCGCCAGCGTCGGGATGCCCAGATCGAAGACCGCCTCGAACGTTACGGCCGTACCGTCCGCGCCGGACGCGCACCGCCAGGTGCCCTCGAAGCGTTCGAAGTCGCCGGTGAGCTGGGTGAATCCGATGGTCCGGGTCTCCGGGAAGAACGCGTCGCGTTCCGTCCAGCGCATCAGGCCGTTGCGGAAGCGGACGGTCCAGTCCGACACGACCGTGCCGTCGTCTTGAGGTGGATGGACCGCGACCTCACGGACGGTCTCGGTGACCTGCGGGTAGCGGCGGAAGTCCCGGATCCGCTGGTAGGCGGTCTCGGGGTCGACGTCGTGCGCGGTCAGTCGTACGGTCACGTGGCGCATGGGGGGTTGCCTTTCCGCGGATGGGGCGCTGTGCCCGCTGGTTGGTGTCCGGCCGAGCTCTGGTCGCCGTCCGGCGTCAGCCGACGCGCGCGGCGACGACACTCAGCCCCTCGGCCAGGGCGGCGAGAAACAGCCGTACGTCCTCCTCGCCGACGATCGCGGGCGGCGTCAGCCGCAGGACCCGCGTGGCGTTGAGGGAGTGGTTCACGAGGACACCGCGACCGACCAGCTCCAGGATCAGCTCACCGGCGGTCCGCTCCTCGGCGAACTCCAGGCCGATCAGCAGGCCCCGGCCCCGTACGTCGTGCACGAGCCCTTCGCCGTACGGGGCGCAGGCGGCCCGAACGCCCGTGAGCAGCCGGTCGCCCAGCACCGCGGCGCGGCGCACGACGTTCTCCCGGTCCAGAGCCTCGACCGCGGCCCACGCGGCGGCGCAGGCGATCGGGGAGGCGGCGAAGGTCGACGTGTGCAGATACGGGTCACGGGAGAACGGCCGGTACGCGGCCTCGGTCGCGACCATGGCCGCGACCGGGACCACACCGCCGCTGAGTCCCTTGCCGACGAGGAGGACATCCGGGGACGGGGACCGGACGCCCTCGGCGGTCATGCCCCACCACGCGCCCAGTCGCCCCAGGCCCGTCTGGATCTCGTCGACGATCAGGAAGGCCCCGTACGCCCGGCACAGGCGGCTCACCTCCGCCAGATATCCCGGCGGTGGCACGCGTACGCCGCCCTCTCCCTGCACCGGCTCGACGATCACGCAGGCGCGTCGGCCGACTTCGGCGAGCGTGGCGGCCATCGCGTCGGTGTCCCCGTACGGCACCACCGTGCTGTCCGGCAGCAGGGGCCGGAAGGGCTGCTGGTACTTCGGGTTGGCGGTGGCGGTGAGCGCGCCGAGGGTTTTGCCGTGGTAGCCGCCCGCCGTGCTGACCAGGGCGGTGTGGCCGTGGGCCCGGGCCAGCTTCAGGCCCGCTTCGGTGGCCTCCGCCCCGGAGTTGACGAAGTGGACGCGGTCGAGACCGGCCGGGGTCCGCTCGGCCAGGGCCTGCGCCGCGCGGGCCGCGACGGGCTCCAGGAAGACCCGGCTCGCGAGGGGATGTGTGTCCACCTGACGGTGCACGGCCGCGGTCACGGCGGGATGCCGGTGGCCCAGGATGAAGACCCCGTAGCCACCGAAGTCGAGATAGCGGCGGCCGTCCTCGGTGTACACCCACGCGCCGTCGGACGCCGTCTCCAGCATGCCGCCGAGCACCGATCCGAGGACGGCCCGCCCGGTGGACAGATGGGCGCGATAGAGCCGGGCGATGTGCGCGCGGTCCGGGGCGAGGGGGATGTCGGCGGTGACGGCGGCGGTCATGAGGCCAGCTCCCGGGTCTCCGTGCTCCGGGCGGCGCCCGGTGACGTCTGCTGCGTGCGGCGTGGGGCGCGCATCCCGCCCCGCCCGGTGGACCACGCGGTCAGGTTGCGGACCAGCGCCTGCCGGAGGGCGTCCTTCGACAGCGCGGGGCCGCAGTGCGGTGATCCCAGGGACGACTCGAAGGGCAGCGCCCGCTGGAAGACCAGCAGCAGTTCCGCGTACGTGTGGAAGCGGCGGCGCAGGGATTCCGGGAAGGTGGGGCCCTCGATGAGCGGCAGCAGCAGACGGTGCACCGACTCCAGTGGAATGAGCCGCGGCGGATGCGGCCGGGGCCCGTACCCCTCCGCGAACTCCAGGCAGCTGTCCACCACTTCACGCTGCAGCAGCGCCTCCGCACCGGCCGTCAGCCAGTACTCGCCCTCCGTGACCCCGCCACGCAGCAGACCGCCCACCGCCCGGGCGACGACATCCTGCGGCACCATGTCGATCCGCGCGTCGGGGGCGCCGGGCAGCACCGGCACCTGGCCCTTGACGATGGCACCCAGTGCCCGCGTCAGCCCCTGCATCCCGGCGATACGCCCGGTGACGGAGTCACCCATCACCACCGAAGGACGCAGGATCACGCCTGGCACCGGTGCCTCGCGCACCACCTGTTCGGCGGCGGTCTTGGAGGCGAGATAGGCGGCTGCCCCGGGGAACCGCTCCTGTTCCTCGGGGGCCAGCGGGTTGGCGACGAAGGCGGTGCTCATGTGGTAGACCGGCGCGCCGGCGCGGGCGGCGAGGTCCAGCATCGCGACGGTTCCGTCGAGGTTGGCGCGCCGGATCGAGCCGGGATCCGACTTCCAGTTGGTGGCGGCGGCGCAGTGCACGATCAGCTCCACCTCGGCGGCGAGCAGCTCGAACTCTCGCTTCCGCAGGCCGAGTTGAGGCTCCAGCAGATCCGCTCGGACCTCACGGACCCGACGGTCGTTCACCGGAGTGCGATGGCGCAGGCAGACGATCCGGAAGTCCTGCGACAACTCGTCGATCAGGGCTCTGCCGAGCACTCCGGCGCCGCCGGTGAGCAGCACCACGGGGCGTTTCTCGGACGGCGGAGGACTGGGCGGAGCGCTGGGCCGGGGCCGGGGCTGAGGCATGTCGGTGTTCCCCCTCGGTCGGGTGAGCGGATGGTCTCGTTCGTGCGGTGGCTCGTGTCAGTCGACTCTCGGGCGGCGGCTTGGGGCGTACGGGGCTACGGCGTCGGCGTCGTGCTCTCGAACGGTGTCCGGGTGCGTCCGGCGAGTCGGCTCGTGCGGCGCTGGACGCGGGCAGCCCCGTCAGCGGCGGGAGGCGTGGAGTCGACCTGGCTCCGGTGGGCGTTCCGGGCCGGCCGGAGCCGGGCCGACAGGTGCGGTGGGGTGAGGTGGAGCGGTGTGGGTGGGGTCAGGCGATCGTCAGCGGCTCGTCGGCGAGATTGGCGCACAGTGGGCCCGTCATCCGGGACCGTGCGGTGGGGTGAGGTGGAGCGGTGTGGGCCGGGTCAGGCGATCGTCGGCGGCTCGTCGGCCCAGTTAGGCGCACAGCGGGCCCGTCATCCGGGACCGTGCGGTGGGGTGAGGTGGAGCGGTGTGGGTGGGGTCAGGCGATCGTCAGCGGCTCGTCGGGCAGATAGGCGCACAGCGGGCCTGTCATCCAGGAGCGCGCGGTGGGTGAGGCAGAGTGGTGTGGGTGGGGTCAGGCGATCGTCAGCGGCTCGTCGGCCAGATAGGCGCACAGCGGGCCCGTCATCCGGGACCGCGACGGCGGGTGCAGCGCGAGGCCGTTGGCGCAGGCCGCGAGGTAGCCGACCTCGTCGGACGTCATGAAGTTGAGCCCGCCGAGGAGTTCGACCGCACGGGGGACGACCCGGGCGAGGGCGTCCTGCACGGTGTAGCGGGCGTAGAGCGAGTCGGCGAGCGCGGATTCGTCGGGAGCGCCCTCGTCCACCCGCCGGGCGAGGCCCTCGGCCGCCGCCATCGCTCCCTCCGTCTCCACCAGCAGCCGGACCCGTTCGGCGTCGGGCACCCGCTCGTTGAGCAGCACTCGTTCCACCAGGGCGCTGGCGGCGCCGAGATAGCTGCCCGTCATCAGCAGCTCGAACCAGACCAGCCCCGCCGTCTGCACCGCGTCAAGGCGGGCTCCGGCCGGTGACGCGGTGCGCACCAGCAGCTCCCCGGGCACCAGGACGTTGTCCAGGGTGACCTGGTCGCTCTCGGCGCCCGCGAGGAAGCTGCTCGACCAGAAACCGCTGACGCTCAGTCCCTCGCTCGCGGCGGGGACGAGGGCCACGGCCAGTTCCTGGCCCTCACCGTTCTCCTGGGGCACCATCACGCTGGCGGTGAGCAGATCCATGGAACGGGCCAGACTGCACGGCCGTTTGACGCCGCTGATCCGCACACCCTCGGGAGTCACGGTGGCGGACATCGAGGGCGAGAGGATGCCGGTGCCGCTGCGGCCCTCGGCGAAACCGGACGCCATGATCCGGTTGTCGGACGCGACGCCCTCGATGAGCATCCACTCCAGCCCCTCACCGGAGCGGCTCAGTCCGACCAGGGTGGCCATCGAGAAGTGGTGCATGGTCGTCGCCACCGCGAGGGAGGGTGAGCGGCTGCCGAGCGCCCGCTGCACCCGCAGGGCCTCGAGTGCCGTGGCGCCCCTGCCCTGGAAGGCGGCCGGGGCCAGCAGACCGGGACCGCCGTACTCCCGGAACAGCCGGATCCCCGGGCTCTTCGGTCCTTCCAGTGTCATCAGCGGCAGGGCCCGCAGACTCTCGTCCAGGCCCGGCAGGAGTGTGCCGAGGGCCGCGCGCTCACGCTCCAGGAATCTCATGTCGTCGCCTGCTCCTTGGTGCTCAGGTGTCGTCGGCAGCGTCGTCTCTGTTTACGCGCGAACCGGCAAGACCCCTCGGCACAAGTGGTGTTGGAGCATTCGCCTACGGGACGGGACGTCGGTCGATCGAGGGTGCGGGACAGTCCCGATCACAGACCGCGCCGCCGAGTCGATTCCCGTATGACGATGTGCGTGCCGAGCACCTGGTGCTGGCTCTCCGGGAACTCCTCGCGGTGCAGTGCCAGCCGGACGGCTGTGCGGCCCAGTTCCTCGGCCGGGACGTGGACGGTGGTCAGCGTCGGATACACGTCGATGGCGGTCGGGATGTCGTCGTAACCCGCCACTGCGATGTCCTCAGGCACGCGGACCCCGGCCTCCCGCAGTGCCTGCAGGGCGCCCGCCGCGACCATGTCGGTGCCCGCGAAGAGCGCGCTGAACTCGACGCCGGACGCGAGCAGTTCCCGCGTCCCCTGGTAGCCGAAGCCACGCGTGAAGCTGCCGTCGACGATCAGCTCGGGGTCGGGCTCGATGCCGAGCAGCTGGTGCGCCCGGGTGAATCCGCTGAGGCGCCGGCTGCTGGTGGACAGTCCCGGCACTCGGCCGAGATAGGCGACGCGCCGGTGGCCCGCGCTCAGCAGGTGGGTGGTCATGGCGAAGGCGCCGTCCTCGTCGTCGTAGTCGACGACGGTCGCGGGCACCCCCGGGCCGAGCGGTGGCCGGCCGACCAGGACGAGCCGGGAGCCCGCCCGGTCGAGGGCGTGCGCGAAGTGGGTCATGCGGTCCTGGTAGGCCTTGTCGTCCCAGGCGCCGCCGACCACGATCACGGCGTCGGCCCGCTGTTCGCGCATCGTCTCGACGACGGCGAGGACGCGCTGCGGGTCGTTGTGCGTGGTGCACACCATGCACAGCCTGCCCTCGGCGGACGCCTGCTCCTCCACACCGCGCGCGACCTGGGCGTAGAACGGGCCGGTGACGTCGTCGACGACGAAGGCGACCGTCTTGTTGGTGGAGCCGCCGAGGGCCCGGGCGTGTGCGTTGACCACATAGTCGAGTTCGCGCATGGCCTTGAGGACCTTGGCGCGGGTGGTCTTGGCCACCGGGTAGGTGCCGCCGAGCACGCGGGAGACGGTGGACGCCGACACGCCCGCCCGGGCCGCGACATCCCGCACCGTCGAAGCATCGCCCTGGGGTGGGGCCGCCGCGTTCTTGTCCACCGTTCGCTTCCCTCCGCCCCCGCACCTGCGTGGACGCTCACCCTAGTGGGCGGCTGCGGCACGCGGTTCGGCGGCTCGGGAGCACGGGCGGGGTGTCAGGAGGACTGGCGGGTGAAGCGCGCGGTGATCGTGACGGAGGTCAGCGGCTTCAGCATGTTGGCCTGGTTCCAGGTCATGCCGAACTCCTTGCGGTCCACCGGGATGGCGGCGGTGAGGGTGACCGCGTCCGCCGAGATCTCGGACGCCTGCGCGGTGAAGGAGAGCTCACGGCTCACGCCGATGACTGTCAGGTCGCCGGTGACGCGGGCGGTTCCGTCGCCGGTCGGGGTGACGTCGGTGGCCGTGAAGACGAGCGAGGGGTGCTTGTCGACGTCGAAGAAGTCCGCGGTACGCAGGTGGGTGTCGCGCTTGGCGTTCTTGGTGTCCAGGGAGGCCGCGTCGATCGTCACGCTGCCGTGCGCACCGCCGCCGGCGAGCAGCTCGCCGTCGCCGCTGACCTTGGTGAAGACGCCCTTGACGGTGACCAGACCCCAGAAGGTCTTGTGCTGGACGCGCACCGAGGTGCCCGCCGGGTCCAGAGTCCAGTGGCCGGCGGCGACCTTCGCGAGCGAGCCGGGCTGGGGGGACTGCGAGGTGGCGTTGGACATGATCGTCGGTGCCTTTCGTGAGCGGTCAGGGGAGCGAGCCGGGGAGCGGTGTCGGTCGCGACGGTATTCCTTGAACGATCAATACGTCGCTAGCTATTACATTGGCAACTATTAGATAGCTAGCGAGATAATAGCTGGCCGGGGTATCCTCGGCAAGCGGGTCAGGACTCGGAATCGAGCAGGCCAGGACGTACGGGATCGGGTGACAGGAGTCAGTGCATGGGGGAGTCCCAGCAGTCAGTGGAGCGGGCCGCGTGCCCCGGGACGGCGGACCGGTGCCCCAGCGCGGAGGAAACCGACCTGCTGCAGCGCTGGAACGCGCTGGCGACGGGATTCCGGGAGCTGACGGACGAACTGCTCGCCGAGGCCCAGCGCGAGGTCGGCCTGCCGCCCTCGTCGCTCGAAGTGCTCTGCTTCCTGGTCGCCTCGCCGGATCAGGCCGCGCCGATGCGGCTGCTGTCCCAGACGCTCGGCTTCTCCACCGCGGGGACGACCGGAGTGGTCGACCGGCTGGCCGACGCCGGGCTCGTCGAGCGCCGTCCGTCGGGTTCGGACCGCAGGGTCACGTACGCGGCGCTGACGCCGCCCGGCCGGCAGACCGCCACGACCGCGGCCAAGGTGTTCGCCGACGCGGTGCGCCGCCGCGTCGTGGAACCTCTCGGTGAGGAGGGCTTCGCCTCCTTCGCCCGCGCCTTCCGCACGCTGGGCATCGCGGACGAGCCGTGTGCCGGGCCCGCGGGGTCGCACTGACGCCCGTGTCCGGCCGGCAGCCTCGGTACGTTCCGCACTAGGCCTTGAGACCGACCCCGCCGTACAGGGACACCGGCCCGTCACCGAGCGGGGTCTCGTCCTCGGCGAGTTCGGGATGCCAGTCCTTCACGGACACGATCCCCGGCTCCACCAGCTCAAGTCCCTTGAAGAAGCGGCTCACTTCGGTGTGCGAGCGGCCGACGAGGGTGACGCCCGCCCGCGCGTACGTCTCGATGCCGCGGCGCACGTTCTCCGCTTCGAAGTCGGCGGTCATCGTGGACAGGACCAGGAAACTGCCCGGCGCCAGCGCGTCGACCAGTGTCTCCACCAGCTCGTACGCGCCACTCTCGTCGGCGATGAAGTGCATCAGGGCGATGAGTGACAGGGCCATGGGCCGGTCGAAGTCGAGAATCCGCCCCGCCTCGTCGAGGATCTTGTGCGGCTCGCGGGCATCGGCCTGGAGGTACTGCGTCACGCCCTCCGGGGTCCCGCG
Source organism: Streptomyces sp. NPDC048415 (assembly GCF_040651675.1). Taxonomy (NCBI): domain Bacteria; kingdom Bacillati; phylum Actinomycetota; class Actinomycetes; order Kitasatosporales; family Streptomycetaceae; genus Streptomyces; species Streptomyces sp. NPDC048415. The sequence goes on from NZ_JBEZKJ010000041.1 coordinate 9,432, forward strand.
CAGCAGGGCCTCGGCGTGGGCGAGGACGATCGGGTCGTTGTCGACGTACACCACCCGCGCGTCCGGAGCGGTCCTCTGGGCGATCTGGTGCAGGTTGGGCTCGGTGGGTATGCCGGTGCCGATGTCGAGGAACTGGCGGATGCCCGCCGCGCGGACGAGGTGGCGTATGGTCCGCTGCATGAACCAGCGGTTGCTGCGCGCGGCTCGCTTGGCGCCCGGGTCGAGCGACATGATGTGCTCCCCGAGCTGCTCGTCGACCGGGTAGTTGTCCTTGCCGCCGAGGTACCAGTCGTACACGCGCGCCGGATGCGGCCTGCTGGTGTCGATCCGGCCCGCGGCGGACTCGGTCCCGGTCATACGGCAACTCCCCTGCTCGGCTTGGCTGTTCGCCTTGCCGAGCTGTGTTCGGCAAGGCGTGCGAGCAGTGTGCCATCCTCCCGCCTACTGGACGTGCCGGAGGCAGTCCTCGACCACCTGCTTGTCCAGCGCCGCCCGGACGAGCGCCGCCGCGAGCACGGCCGGCTCGGTGCCGCCGGAGAGTTTCACCAACTGGTCGGGATCGTCCGGGAGGTGTAGCCGGCGAGCGCCGTCCAGGGCCTTGGAGTCGAGGTACGGTGCCACCTCCGGCCAGACCCGCTGGGTCTCGCGCAGGAAGATGTCCGCACCCGCAGGGCCCATCCCGGGCACTTCCTGGAGCAGGGTGCGCAGCCGGGAGATGTCCCCGTCGGCCTCGTCCCGCATGCGGCGCAGGTCGCCGCCCCAACGCTCCCTCACCAGCTCGGCGCCCTTGCCGAGCTGGGTCGAGGTGCGCTCGTCGTAGCGGCGGTAGCCGCCGCGCCCGAGCGCGTCCACACGCTGTTGCCAGGTGGCCTCGGCCATGCGGCGAGGGTCGCGCAGCCCGGCCTCATACAGGGCCCGGGCCGCCGCCACGGCGATCGAGGCGCGGATACGGGCGCTGAGCAGGCACGCCAGCACGAGAGTGCGGTACAGCGGCTGCGGAGTGTTCTTCAGCCGGATGCCCGCCTCCTCGGCGTACGTGCGGCCGTGCGCGGCGACGAGTTCCTTGATCACTCGTTGATGCCTGTCGCCCATGATCCAGGCCTCTCACTTGGGTGGCTTGAGCGGATCGTGGCCGATGCTCATCAGCTGGTGACGGCGTCGTGTGTCCATGGCCTCGGGCTCGTTCTCCAGGTCCTGCCGGCTGGTGACGATGTCCACGACCTTGTGCATGGTCTGGATGTCGTCGTCGGTGAGATCCGTACGGCGCTTCTGCAGGATCGCGAGGACATGCCGTCCGAGCGGCGGGCCGGCCTGATCCGGCAGCGGCTCGGACTCCTGACCGGCGTCGCGGGTCCGCAGCCAGGCCTCCAGCTCCTGAGAGGTCATGTTCACCACGCGGTGGAACTCGTCCCACAGCGCGTCGAGTTCGAGTGTGTCGGCCATGGTGTGCCCCTTCCGTTCTCGCGGGCTCCTTGCCTTCCTTCACGGGGGCCCGTCCGTACTCAGTCGCCGCGCGGCCAGTCCTCCGCCTGGAACATCCAGTACTGCTTCTCCAGTTCGGCCGTGAGCCCGATCAGCAGATCCTGGGTGACGGGGTCCGCCTTCTCGGTCGCGGTGATCCGCTCACGCAGCCGCCCGACGGTCGTCTCCAGCGCTTCGACGAGCAGTCGTACGACCTCGGTGTCCCGCAGCCAGCCGTCCTTCGGGCCCTGCACGGCGTAGGCCGTGGCGACGGTCTCGGGCCGGCCGTCCGGGGAGACGCCGAGCGCCGCGGCGCGTTCGGCCACCGTGTCGGCGTACGAGCGCGCGGTGGCGACCACCTCGTCCAACTGGAGATGGATCGAGCGGAACCGCGGTCCCACGATGTTCCAGTGGGCCTGCTTCCCGATGAGGGAGAGCCCGAGCAGATCCACCAGAGTGCTCTGCAACGCGTCCCCGGCGATCTGACGCGCGGGCTCGGCGAGCGTGCTCTTCACCACGGTCATACGGAGCTTCTCCTTCGGTCGTCGTTCCTGGCCGTACGGAGCAGTGCGGCGCGTTCCTCCTCGCAGGTACCGCCCCACACGCCCGATGTCTGCCCGCTGCCGAGGGCCCAGGCCAGGCACTCGCTGATCACCGGGCAGCGGGCGCAGACGCGCTTCGCGGCGGCGATCTCCTCCAGCGCGGGCCCTGTCGAGCCCACGGGGAAGAACAGATCGGGGTCCGCCCCCACGCAGGCCGCCCTCAGCAACCACTCCATGCGGGCGCGGGTGCCCAGGACGGATGGGTGGAAACCGTCCGGAGGAGGATCTTCCCAGCGGCCGGCCCGCGGTCTATAGTCCAAAACTAGCAGTGCTAATTAATTGCTGCCGGTCCTTGCCCCCTGATCAGTCGGTCCCTCGTCCCCCGCTCAATCGTTTCCATCGTTCGGATCCCGTGATCCGGTGTCCTCAGGAGCCCTGTCGTGCGTCCCGTCCACTTCGCGGCAGCCCGCCGCACCCCCATCGGCAAGCTGCGCGGAGCCCTGTCCCGGGTGCGCCCCGACGACCTCGCCGCGACCGTCATCCGCGCCCTGGTCGCCGAGGTGCCGACGCTCGACCCGGCCCGCATCGACGACGTCTACTGGGGTGCCGCCAACCAGGCGGGCGAGGACAACCGCAATGTCGCCCGCATGGCGGCGCTGCTCGCCGGCCTGCCCGAGTCCGTCCCCGGCGCCACCGTCAACCGGCTGTGCGCCTCCGGACTCGAGGCCGTCACGACGGCGGCCCGCGCCATCGCCTCGGGCGAGGCCGACATCGTGCTCGCCGGCGGCTCCGAGTCGATGAGCCGGGCTCCCTTCGTCCTGGCCCGCCCCGACGAGGCCCTGCCGCACCGCGTCGAGACCGTCGACACCCGGCTCGGCTGGCGCCTGGTCAACCCGGCGATGAGGGAACTGCACGGCCTGCTGTCGATGGGGGAGACCGCCGAGGAGGTCGCCGAGCGGTACGGCGTCTCGCGCGAACGTCAGGACGCCTTCGCGCTGCGCAGCCACCAGCGCGCCGCCGACGCCCGCGAGAACGGGCACTTCGACGCCGAACTGCTGCCCGTGAAGAACCCCGACGGTGTCGTCGTCGACAGCGACGAGTGCGTACGGGAGGACACCTCGCTCGACAAGCTGTCCCGCCTCAAGCCGGTGTTCCGCGAAGGCGGCACCGTCACCGCGGGCAACGCCTCCCCGATGAACGACGGCGCGGCCGCTCTGCTGCTGGTCAGCGAGGAGGCCCTGAACGAACTGGGCCTTGAGTCCCTCGGGCGGTATGCCGCCGGAGCCTCCGCCGGAGTCCACCCGGACGTCATGGGCATCGGCCCCGTCCCCGCCACCCAGAAGGCGCTGGGCCGCGTCGGCTGGAGCATCGGCGACATCGAGGAGGCCGAGTTCAACGAGGCCTTCGCCGCCCAGGCCCTCGCCTGCGTGGACCGTCTCGGCATCGACCCCGACCTCGTCAACCCGACCGGCGGCGCCATCGCCCTCGGCCACCCGCTCGGCTGCTCGGGCGCCCGCATCCTCACCACCCTGCTGCACCGCATGCGCCGCACGGGCGCCGCGCGCGGCCTGGCCACGATGTGCGTGGGCGTCGGCCAGGGCAGCGCGGTTCTGGTCGAGCGCCACTGACATCCTCGATGTCCGCCCTCGCCAGGCCCGTTCGCAACCCCCATCTGGCGCAGAGCCGCACCAGCAAGGAAACGGAGCATCTCTCCATGGCAACCCTCTCCCTCGCCGCGATCCTCGCCGAGAACGCCCGCCGCCGTCCTGACAAGACGGCGCTCGTCGAGGGCGACCTGCGCCTCACCTTCGCCGAGGTGTGGCAGCGCGCCCGAGCCCAGGCCGGCGCCCTCGTCGGCCTCGGCGTACGGCCCGGGGACCGGGTGGCGCTGATGGCGCCCAACACCGTGGAGTTCCCGCACGCGTACTACGCGATCGTGGCGGCGGGCGGCGTGGTCGTCCCCGTACATCTGCTGCTCTCGGCGTCCGAGGTCGAGCACGTGCTGAGGGACAGCGGCGCGACCCTGCTGCTGTGCCACCCGGCGCAGGCCGCGACGGGTGCCGCTGCCGCGCGGGCCCTCGGCGTCCACGTGGTCACGCTCGGCCCCGAGTTCGAGCAGCTCGCCGCGGACGCCGAACCGCTGCCGTCCTACCTCACCCGCGACGCCGACGACCCTGCCGTCGTCTTCTACACGAGCGGCACCACCGGGGTCCCCAAGGGCGCCGTTCTCAGCCACTTCAACCTGGTCATGAACGCGACCGTCAACGCCTTCGACGCCAACGACATCCGCCCCGACGACATCGCGCTCGGCGCACTGCCGCTGTTCCACGCCTTCGGGCAGACCGTCTCCCTGAACTCCACCTGGCGTGCGGGCGCCACCCTCGTGCTGCTGCCGCGCTTCGACGCGGCGCGCGCGATCGAGCTGATGGTGAAGGAGGACGTGAACACCTTCCACGGCGTTCCGACCATGTTCGTCGCCCTGGCGGCCGCCGCCGGGGACGCGGACGTGCTGCCAGAACTGCGCGTGTGCATATCGGGCGGCGCCTCGCTGCCCGTCGCCGTCCTCGAACGCTTCGACGAGGCGTTCGGGACGAAGATCTACGAGGGATACGGGCTCTCGGAGACCTCGCCGACCGCGTCCGTGAACCAGCCCCTGTTCGGTACGAAACCCGGCACCATCGGCCACCCGCTGTGGGGCGTGGACGTGGAGATCGCGCGGGCCGAGGTGGAGGGGCGTATCGAGCTGCTGCCGCCGGGGGAGCTGGGCGAGGTGGTCATCCGTGGTCACAACGTGTTCTCCGGCTATCTGGGCCGGCCCGAGGCCACCGCGGAGGCCGTGGTCGACGGCTGGTTCCGCACCGGTGACCTCGGCACCAAGGACGACGAGGGCTTCCTCAGGATCGTCGACCGCAAGAAGGACGTCATCATCCGCGGCGGCTACAACGTCTACCCGAGGGAGGTCGAGGAGGTGCTGATGCGGCACCCGGGGGTCGCCCAGGTCGCGGTGATCGGCCTCCCGGACGAGCTGCACGGCGAGGAGGTGTGCGCGATCGTCGTACGCGCCGAGGGAACCACCGCGGACGCGGCGGAGATCACCGGCTGGTCCAAGGGACATCTGGGGCGTCACAAGTACCCGCGCCGCGTGGAGTTCACCGACGCGCTGCCGCTGGGCCCGAGCATGAAGGTCCTCAAGCGGGAGCTGCGAACCCGCTACACCGGCTGACGCAGAGGTCACCTGGCGAGACGCTCCTTACGCCGCGGGATGCGTGGCCTTAGCATCGGTCCCCGCATGGACACAATGACGCTCTGGCACATATCCGCTTGGGAGTTCGCCGCTCTCGCCGCCGCGGCCCTGCTCGTCGGCTTCTCGAAGACCGCGGTGAGCGGGGCCAACACGGTCAGCCTGGCGATCTTCGCCGCCGTGCTGCCCGCCCGCGCCTCGACCGGCGTCCTCCTGCCCATCCTGATCGTCGGGGACGTACTCGCCGTCCTCACCTACCGGCGCCACGCCCACTGGCCCACGCTGTGGCGGCTGTTCCCGGCCGTCGCCGTAGGGGTCGTCTGCGGCACGCTGTTCCTGGTGTGGGCCGACGACGGGATCGTACGGACGTCGATCGGGGCGATCCTGCTGCTGATGGCGGCGGTCACCGTATGGCGCCGCCGGGCCGCCGCCCAGGACGGTGAACCCGATTCGGTGGCGACGCGCACAGGCCGCATCAAGGCCCGCTCCTACGGTGTGCTCGGCGGATTCACCACCATGGTCGCCAACGCGGGCGGCCCGGTGATGTCGATGTACCTCCTGTCCGCGGGCTTCCGGAAGCTGGGATTCCTCGGCACCTCGGCCTTCTTCTTCCTGATCGTCAACGTCTCCAAGGTGCCCTTCAGCGTGGGCCTCGGCCTGATCGACGGCCACTCGCTGCTGCTGGACGCGGCACTCGCGGCGTTCGTCGTGCCGGGCGCGTTCATCGGCAAATGGGCTGTGAACCGAATCAACCAACAGCTCTTCGAACGGCTGGTCATCGCCGCGACGGTGGTGGGCGGAGTGCAGCTGCTGCTGCGCTGACGTCAGCGCAGCAGAGCGGGGACGTCCGCGATGGAGTCCAGCACGTGGTCAGGCCTGCCGCTTGCCGTCCGGTGGGTCTCGGGCAGGTACTTGCCCGTCTTGACGAGCACACCCGTGATTCCTGTCCGCTGCGCCGCGAGGACGTCCGACTCGATGTCGTCGCCGATCATCAGAGCCTCGCCGGGCCCGACCCCGAGCCGCGCCAGCGCCGTCTCGAAGAACGCGGGCGCCGGCTTGCCGGTGATCTCCGCCTCCTGGTCGGACGCCCTCTCGAGGCCGAGCAGGAACGCGCCGCTGTCCAGCCGCAGTCCTCGGTCCGTACGCCAGTACAGATTGCGGTGCATGGCGACCAGCCGGGCACCCCGCTGGAGATGGCCGAAGGCCCGGTTCAGCGCCGCGTAGTCGAACTCGGGACCGGCGCCGCCCACGAGCACGACATCCGGCACGGTGTCCGCGTCGCCGTCGCTCTCGTCGATGAGCGTGACGCCCGCTAGATCCTCGCGAATGTCGCCGCTGTTCAGCAGGGAGCACCCGGCACCCGGATGACGCTCGGCGAGATACGCGGCGGTGACGGAGGGCGCGGTGAGGATGTCCTCGGCCTCCACCGGGAAGCCCGCTGCGGCGAGCGTCTCGGCGATCGACGCGCGCGTCCGGGACGTGGTGTTCGTGACCAGCGCGACGCCCAGGCCGATGTCGCGGAGGTGGCGCAACGCCTCGACCGCGCCGGGCAGCGGCTCCCACGAGACCGTGAGCACACCGTCGATGTCGATCAGGACCGCGCGTACCGAATCCATGCCAGGACCATACCGATCTGCCACGTCGGGGGCATGCGCACGCCGCTCCACGCACCCCCGTACGCTCGATCCCATGTCCCCCCACGTCCTGGTCCTCGGCGGCACCACCGAGGCACGTGAACTCGCCGCCGAGCTGGCGGCACGTCCCGGGGTACGGGTGACGACGTCGCTCGCGGGGCGCGTGTCCCGGCCGGCGGCGCTCGAAGGGGACGTACGGATCGGTGGGTTCGGTGGGGCGGAGGGGCTCGCGCGGTGGCTGCGCGAGCACGGCGTGGATGCCGTGGTGGACGCGACGCATCCCTTCGCCGCCGGCATCACGGCGAACGCCGCGCGGGCCGCGGCGCAGACCGGTGTCCCGGCCGTGGTGCTGCGCCGCCCGGGCTGGCGCCCGGGCCCCGGCGACCGCTGGCACTCGGCGGCCTCCCTCATCGAGGCCGCCGCGCTGCTCCCGGAGCTGGGCGGCCGGGTCTTCCTCACCACGGGCCGCCTGGGCCTCGCGGCCTTCGCCGACCTGGCCCACCTCCACTTTCTCGTACGTTCCGTGGAGGCGCCCGAGCCGCCCCTGCCCCCGGTGACCGAAGTGCTGCTCGCACGCGGTCCGTTCACCGTGACGGGCGAGAAGGCCCTGCTGCGCGAGCACCGCATCGATGTGCTGGTGACCAAGGACAGCGGGGGAGAGGCGACGGCGGCCAAGCTCACCGCCGCCCGTGACCTCGACCTCCCCGTGGTCGTCGTACGCCGGCCGCCGCTTCCGCCGGGCGTGATCGCGGTGGCGGACGTCGCGTCGGCGCTGGCCCGGCTGGACCTCGGCCCACGCTGACGAGAGCCGGATCCGGTCCACGGCCCCGCGCCGGTCAGCTCGCCGTGCTCGCGACCGGCTCCGGAGCCCGGGCGGGCAGGCCGTTGGACAGGTCCTCGACGAGGAGGCGCTTGGCGATCGTGTCGACGGCGGCGGAGGTCCGCGCCGGACGGGCGGCCAAGATCCTGCTCCACGCGCGCGGCGAGCCATCTGCCCCAGGCCTCGCTGATGATCCGCGCCTCGCGCTCGCCCGCCCCGGTGTGGGAGAAAAGTGAGTCGTGGCGGGTGAGGTAGCCCTCGTCGACCATGCGGTCGAAGACCGGTACGAGCACCTCCGGAGGCACGTGGCGACTGGCTGCGATCAGGCCCAGGCTGGCGTGGGCCACCATCCGCGTGAACAGATCCACCTGCAACACGGCCCAGGCGCCCGCCATATCGAGACGGGTGTCGGACCCGGTGACGACACGGCGGGCGGTGTCCATCTGCGTACCCCCGATGATCTTCCCGACCGACGCCTCCAGCAGCCGCCTCGAATCCGCGGTGGACGGGGACGCGAAGCCCTCGTACACCTAGGCCCGTGGATGTCTGCGCAGCAGGTAGGTGTCCATGATCCATCCCTTGCGCTCCCGGGCCTCGGCCCGCAGCCGCTCGATCCGGGGAGCCGCCTCGGTCAGCGGACCGGAGGCGAGGATCTCGTCCGGCGTGCCAATGTAGGCGCCCCAGTAGATGTCGATGTCCTCGTCCGCGTACTGCCGGAACGTCTGGTGGGCGTCGAGCATCACGACGACGTCGTCCACACCGTCGGGGAAGCCCTCCGCGAGGCGGCGGCCCGTGGTGATCTGGACCGGCCGGGCGACCCGGTTCAGGCCCGTCCGATGCCGGGCGACCAGCGCCGAGACGCTGCTGATACCAGGCACGACGTCGTACGTGAACGCCACCGCGCCCCGGTCCAGGATCTCCTCCAGAATGCCGAGCGTGCTGTCGTACAGCGCGGGATCGCCCCACACCAGGAACGCGCCGCTCTCTTCCTCGCCCAGCTCCTCGGCGATCAACCGTTCGTAGATGTCCGCGCGGGCACTGCGCCAGTCCCCGACGGCGGGGGAGTACGCCGTGCCCCCGGCGGACCGGTCGCGGTCCGGGTCGCGGGCTTCCACCAGCCGGTACGCCCCCTGCGGTATGTGCGCGTCGAGGATGTCACGGCGCAGCTGGACGAGGTCCGACTTCACCTCGCCCTTGTCCAGGATGAAGAACACGTCCGTGCTCCTCAGCGCCTTGACCGCCTGCAGCGTGAGCTGATCGGGGTCGCCCGCCCCGATTCCGATGACATGAATCTTTCGCACACCGAGAGTCTGCCGTACGCCACTGACAGTGGGCCCACCGCACCCGGGATCGACGCCGTCCCCGGCCCGGCGCCTCCTCGTCAGGCGTCCCGCCCGCGCAGCCGCGGCGCCCACGCCTGTGCGCTGATCGCCACGCCCTCCCGCTCCACGACCTCCGCCAATTCCCGGGCCCAGGCGCTCAATTCCGCCAGCCCCATCCCGTACGGCCGCGCCCGGCCGGTCCGCGCCGCCCACTCCTCGGCCGCCCCGGCGCCGCGCCGCAGCAGCCGTGCGCCACCCGTCGCGTTCCCCCGGGCCGCGTGCGTGAGCCCCACCGCGAGCTGGGCGAGCCCCCGCCACAGCGCACGCTCCTCCTCGGGACCGGACTTCCAGGCGTCCTCGAAGACCTCGTGCGCGTGAAACGGTTTGCCGGCCTCCAGCAGCGCCTGTGCCTCGGCGACCGTCTGCTCGGGGCCGCGCACGACGCCTTCCGGCTGGCGTTCCACCCCGTCCGCCTCGTACGGCAGGGGGCGCCCCAGCCCGTCGCGCGGCCGGGCGTTGCGCGCCCGCCCCGCCGTGTCCCGATCACGCCCGCCGCCCCGCCGAATTCCAGATGTGCCGCTCATACGCCGATTGTCGCGCGCTCCGCGCCCCCTTCGAAGCAGGCCCCGAGGTGGGGTAAAGTTCTGTTCGCACGATCACGCGGATCACCTGCGTGAAGGCATCGGGACGTGGCGCAGCTTGGTAGCGCACTTGACTGGGGGTCAAGGGGTCGCAGGTTCAAATCCTGTCGTCCCGACGGTGCGAAGGGTCTTCGCAGGCGAGAGCCTGTGAGGGCCCTTTTCGTATGGGTTGTTTCCGATCTTCGAGGTTGAGCATGCCGCTCATCGGCACCTTTACTCGGAGGCGACGAAGATGCCGTTGCTGAACCTGGAGAAGATGACCGCGGGTCTCTCGAAGACCTGGTCGGGGTTCCTGCGCGACTGGGGCCGCTCCCGGCGATCGGGGAACTTCCCGGAGACCACTCGCTACAACTATCTGCTGGCGGCTGCCCGCCGGGACCGTGATACGGCGGACCGATGCGCTCTTCGACCTGCGAGCGCTGATCGCCGATCTTGACGAGGTCGACGCCGATTCCCGGGATGATCTCCAGCCGAGCGTCCGGCCAGGGACGGCAAGCCGTCGGGTGCAGCGCATGCCCCCTCGGGCGCGGTGGGACCACGAACGGGACCCGCGCCAACGACCCCTGCCGTACTGCCCCCTGCACTCGGCCTCTCCGACGAGGCCGGACGACGCTACTCCGACGCCGACACGCAGGCCGACACTCCGGGCATCCAACTAGATTTCGGGCAGCGACTGTTGCCCTTGCCGTCCGGCTGCGGGCCCGCCTGGGCGGTTCGGTCCCGCCTGGGCGGTGACACCGAGTGACCGTCCCCGCCCCGGTGACTGACTTCTCGTCAATCCGCTCGCCGCGCCCCTCCGTCCATGCGGCCGGGTTACTTCTCAGTCACCCCCCCCAGTAACGAACATCGTTCGCGATCGCAACGCCTACATTTGCTCCGGCACTTTTGATCAAGGAATCGCAAAATTCGCTGGTTGAAGCGTGGATGACTCCGGCCCGGCGGCGCCGTCGCGAATGCCAAGTCGTTTCATGTTCAATCAACATTCAACTCGCGATCCCTGTGAGCAACATGGCCAATCCCTATGGTCCTTGAGGCTCTTGAAGGAAGGGACCCATGGAACAACGCCTCGCAATACGGGCTCGCGGCATCACTAAGAGTTTCGGTGACGTCGTCGCGCTCAACGGCATCGACCTCGATGTGACGCAGGGGCATATCCACGGCCTGGTCGGACCGAACGGCGCCGGGAAGACGACCTTGCTCGGCCTTCTGCTGGGGCTCGCGGTTGCCGACGACGGTCGCCTCGAGGTCCTGGGTACACCGGTCGGGCGGGCACTCGACGCTCCCGACGGTGTCGCCGGCTTCGTGGACGGTCCCGCTCTCTACCCCTCACTCACCCCACGGCAGAACCTCGCCGCGCTGGCCGCACTCCGCGGCCACGACACGCGCACGGCGGGAATCGACGACGTACTCGCCGAGGTCGGCCTCACCGACGTCGCCGACGACCGCACCCGCGGCTTTTCCCTCGGCATGCGCCAGCGGCTCGGACTCGCCGCAGCCCTGCTGACCAAGCCCCGGCTGCTCGTGCTCGACGAACCCTCCAACGGCCTTGATCCGGCGGGCAAGAAGCACGTGCACGGTGTCCTCAACCGGCTCGCAGCCGACGGGACCGCCGTCGTCCTGTCGAGCCACAACATGGACGACCTCGAGGCGCTGTGCTCCGAGGTGACCATCGTCGCCACAGGACGCGTCGTCTTCTCCGGCCCGCTGAACAAGCTGGCCGCCGACAACCGTGAACTCGACTATCGGCTGCTCACCTCCGACCCGCAGGCCGCCCGCCGGGTGGCCGACGACGCGCCCGGGGTCCGGGTCGTCGACGACGCCGGGGTACGGCAGGACGCCGAACTGCTCGTCGTACGCGCCCTGGTGCCCGCCCTCGACGACCTCGTGGTGCGGCTCGTGGAGGAGGGCGTCGCGCTGCGCGAGCTCACTCCCGTGGTGTCGCCGCTCGAAGCCGCGTTCCTCGCCCTCACCGAGCAGCAGGAGGCCGGCCGATGACCGCGACCCTCATCCCGAGCCCGGAACAGGAACACGAGCCGGTGACCCGGGGCCGTCGTATCCCCGTCACCCGCGCCTGTCGCTTCGAGCTCGTCAAGCTCGTCTCCCAGTGGCGGATCCGCCTGTTGGCCCTCGCCTGCTGGATCGTTCCTGCTCTCTTCGTCGCCGGCGTGAGCCAGCAGAGCACGCTCCCCGTGGACACCCTCTTCGGGCGCTGGATGCACGCCTCCGGGTGGGCCGGGCCGCTGGTGATGCTCGGTTTCGCGGGGACCTGGGCGCTCCCGCTGCTGACCTCGGTCGTGGCCGGTGACGTGTTCGCCTCCGAGGACCGGCTCGGCACCTGGCGCCAGTTGCTCGTGGCGGTCCGCTCACCGCGGCGGATCTTCGTGGCGAAGGTGGTCGCCAGCCTCAGCGTCCTGCTGCTGCTCGTGGCCGGGCTTGCGGTCTCCAGCACGGTGGGCGGCCTCCTGGCGGTCGGCAACCAGCCTCTGGTCGGCCTCGACGGCCACCTCCTGGCACCGTCGGACGCCGCCGTTCAGGTCCTGCTCTCCTGGGTCTGCGTCCTCGCTCCGACCCTGGCGCTCGCCGCACTCGGCTTCCTCGGGTCGGTCACGCTGGGACGGTCCCCGATGGGGCTGCTGGTGCCCGTGCTCGTCGCGCTCGCGATGGCGGTCGCCCAGATGCTGCCGCTCCCCGTGGCCGTCCGGGTCGCCCTGCCCAGCTACGCCTTCATCTCCTGGAACGGGCTGTTCACCAGCCCGCAGCAGCTCGGCCCGCTGCTGATCGGCGTCGTCGTCAGCCTCGTGTGGGCCGTGGCCGCCACGGCGCTGGCCTATGTGCTCTTCGTACGGCGCGAATTCACCAACCTGAGCCACGACGGTTCGGGCCGCCGCGCCATCACCGTCGGAGTCCTGCCGCTCGTCGGGGTGGCCGCCGTGTCGTTCGCTGTCGTCGCCGCGACGACCTCGGCAACGGGCTCCGGGATCGAGCAGGACAAGGTGCAGCGTTCGGTGGCCACGGCGTTCGCGCACCTGTACCGCATGCAGACCGACGAACTCAACCGACCCGCCGTCACCGAGGCCCAGTTGAAGGCCACGGCGGCGTGCAGCAAGGGCCATGTCCAGGACCGCGCAGAGGGGCCGGGCAACGACTGGCGCTGCGTCGTCTCGTGGCATCTCCCCGGCGTCCAGACCACAGGTCAGGCCATCTACCAACTGGACGTCACCTCAGACGGGCGGTTCGTCGCCGATGGCGACGGACCGAAGGAAGTGAACGGCTACTTCCTGGTGCGGACCCCCAATGGGGACGCGCCGAACCCGATGTGGCAGTTCGACGGGAACGTCGAACTGCTCGACACCTCGAAGGGATAAGTTTTCCATGCACGTAATTCGGCAGCGCCAGGTCAGCCAGAAGGGCCAGTTCCACGTCCTCGGCAGACGAGTCGGGCGCCGGTCGCTCATGGTGACGGCGGGCATCGCGGTCGCCCTCGGCGTCACGGGCACGGCCGTAGCCTCCACGGCTCAGTTCGGCACCGAGCAGGTCGGCCAGGTCACCGCCAACGGCCGGGTCGTCTCCGACGACCAGCACCTCCAGCCCTACGGCGACAGCAGCGTCATCAACGACGGCAAGATCATGTCGTCCACCGTCAGCCCGGACGGCAAGCACTTGGCCGCCTCGGTCACCGACGGCGACGCCGCCCTGGTGATCATGGACCTCACCACCGGCAAGGTGGCGCAGAAGATCGGCACCAACGCGGCCGACAACCTGCGCATCAGCAGCAGCGCCGTGGGCCAGGAAGGCCCGACCTACTCGCCCGACGGCACGTCGCTGTGGCTGGGCCAGGCCACCGGTTACACCAAGTTCACCGTCAACGCCGACGGCACCCTGGCCAACCCGGTCGCCGTGAGCATCCCGACCGTGAGCGGCCAGCAGGCCCTGGTGGGCGCCGCGGTGTTCTCCGCCGACGGCTCCACCGTGTACGGCGCGGTCAACGGCCAGAACAAGGTCGTCGCCATCGACGCCGCCACCGGCACCGTCAAGGCAACCTGGACCACCGGCACCGCCCCGCGCGGCCTGGCCCTGGTCGGCGGCAAGCTGTATGTCTCCAACGAGGGCGGTCGCCCGGCCAAGGCCGGCGAGACCACCATCAACTCCTACGGCACCCAGGTCCCGGCGGACCGTGAGACCGGCGCCTCCACCACCGGCACGGTCAGCGTGATCAACACCGCCGACGCGTCCGCCGCCGTGGGCACCATCGATGTCGGTCTGCACCCGACCGCGGTGTACGCGAAGAACGGCGTGCTGTTCGTCACCAACACCTCCGACAACAGCGTCTCGGTCATCGACTCCACGAGCGACAAGGTCGTCCAGACCATCTCCACCCAGCCGTGGGCGGAGGCTTCGGTCGGCTACGAGCCCAACGCCGTCACCCTCACCGACGACGGCCGTCTGCTGGTGACGCTGGGCCGCGCCAACGCCGTCGCGGTCTACCGCTACTCCGGCCCGCAGCAGCCCGCCCGCTACGTCGGCCTGCTCCCGACGGACTACTTCCCGTCGGAGATCGCCAGCGTCGGTGGGAAGATCGTCGTCTCCAACACCCGTGGCATAGACGCCCGTCGCTCGACCACGGCCCGGCACGGCACCCACGACACCACGTCCAGCCTGACCACGTTCACCCTGCCGAGCGACGACGTCGTCAAGTCGTACACGCCCAAGGTGTTCCAGATGAACGGCTGGAGCGGCGACTCGCTCAAGCTGTCCGAGACCAACGCCAACGTGCCCGCGGTGCCGGTCCCGGCCCGGCTCGGCGACCCCTCGACGATCAAGCACGTCTTCCTGCTCGTCAAGGAGAACCGCACCTACGACCAGGTCTACGGCGACATCCCGCAGGGCAACGGCGACCCCTCGCTGACCACGTTCGGCGAGAACGTCACGCCCAACCAGCACGCGCTGGCCAAGCAGTTCGGCCTGTACGACAACTTCTACGACATGGCCACGAACTCCGCCGAGGGCCACAACTGGCTCACGCAGTCGGACGACCCGGAGTACACCGAGTCCTCCGCCGGTGAGTACACGCGCTCCTACGACACCGAGGACGATGTCCTCGGCCACCAGAAGACCGGCTTCATCTGGACCGGTGCGAAGGCGGCCGGGAAGTCCGTCAAGGACTACGGCGAGTTCCAGACGCTGGAGCAGAAGCCGTCGGGTTCGAACTGGCAGAACCTGTACTGCGACAGCAAGGACATGGCCGCGACCGGCTCGCCGTCCAAGTACCCGATCCAGACGGGTTCGGCGATCCCCTCGCTCAACGACGTCTCGGTGCAGGGCTTCCCGAAGTTCGACACCAGCGTGCCGGACGTCTACAAGGAGCAGGTCTGGGAGCAGGACTTCAAGAAGAACGGTCCTGCCAACCTGAACATGTTCTGGTACTCCAACGACCACACCGGTGGCCCGGCGAACTCCGCCGCCCAGGTCGCCGACAACGACCTCGCGGTCGGCCGCACGGTCGACGCGATCACGCACAGCAAGGACTGGAAGGACTCGGCGATCTTCATCGTCGAGGACGACTCCCAGGCCGGCCAGGACCACGTCGACGGCCACCGTGCGCCGATCCAGATCATCAGCCCGTACGCCAAGCACGGCGTCGTCGACAGCCACTACTACTCGCAAGTCACGATGATGCGCACCATCGAGCAGATCCTCGGGATCCACCCGATGAACCAGATGGACACCGCGGCCACCCCGATGTTCGGCGCGTTCACGAACAAGGCGGACAACACGCCGTTCACGGCCGTCCCCAACCGGACCTCGCTGACCCTCGGCGTGAACCCGGCGCCCACCTGCGGTACGGACACCCCGGCCCCGCAGAACCCGGCGGCGGCGGCCGCGCCCACGACGACCGCGGTCGCGGCGGCCCAGCAGCCGGTGGCGGACGAGTGGAAGAGCTGGGCCTCCAAGCAGCGTTTCACCGGCCCGAACGCCGTGCCGGACGCCGCCAACCCGGCCCAGATGGACCGCTACACCTGGTACCAGACCTTCAACTTCTCCAAGCCCTTCCCGGGTGACAAGAAGGTCTACGCGCCCAAGGACGTCCCCGGCGCCTTCCTCCCGTCCTCGGAGAACGACGGCTGACGCAGTAGGCCGGTCGGCATAGCCTGACCGTCGTCAGATGGCCCCTGGCCGGCATCCGCCGGTCAGGGGCCACTTGCGTTTTCCACAGGGGTGCGGGCTGTCCGTCGACATCGAAGTTGGGTGTAGCTGTTCTGCAGGGATGGGGCGCGAAGCGAGTGGGCGGCGACCTCTAAGGTGTGCATCGCGAAAGTCCAGTTATCGGCCCGGAGGCGCCATGCCCCTGCAGATGAAGTTGAGCGCGATAACACTCGATTGCCCTGATCCGCTGGCCCTGGCGGCGTTCTATCAGGAGGCCACTGGCCTTGAGCCACACCCGAAATCCGACGCCGACTTCGCCGGTCTGAACTGGGGGGATGGTCTCTTGATCGGCTTTCAGCGGGTCGACGATTACCGGGCTCCGAGCTGGCCCGAGCAGACCGTTCCCCAGCAGCTTCACATCTGCTTCAAGGTCGCGGAAGACCTGGACGTGGCCGAGGCCCGGCTGCTGGAACTGGGCGCGAGCAAGCCGGACCACCAGCCGCCGGACCATCAGCCGAATGAGGAGAAGTGGCGGGTCCTGATCGATCCGGCTGGGCACCCCTTCTGCGTGGTCAGAGAGTGATAGACGCCGACGAGTGCGTCGGCGACTGTGACATGTCTGCGGTGTCCTCCAGCAGAGTGCGAACCTGGCCGACCGCGTCGTAGACCACGTCTGGGCCGGCGCTGCCGGTGAGTCGCTTCACCGCGGAGCCGATCTCACCCGGCTCCCCGCCGAACGGCACGCAGCGCGCGATGACCGACGCCGCTGGGGTGCCCTGTTCCGGGGCGACCCGGTCGATTCCGATGACCCGGGGCTCCCCACACCCGGGCGATCTGCGCGACCGCGCTGCCAACGCCACCGCAGACGCCGAAGACGGCGATCGTCTCCCCCTTGTCCAGCTGAGCGGTCTCGACGGCGCCGACGACGAAGTTGACTCCGATAGCCGACGCCTCCGCGAAGTCGAGCCGCTCGGGTTTGCGGATCAGGGCGCCGGCGGGCACAGCGAGGAGTTCGGCATGCGATCCGTCGCGGGTGACCCCACGTCGCCGTCTGTTCCGCACCCTCAGCAGGCGCCCGGCCGCTGTGGCACGGGCGGACCCCGGGAAGGAAGGGATGATGGCACAGCGATTCGAGGTCAGTACCGCGCTGATCACGGGCGGGGGCACCGGCATCGGCCGGCAGTCCGCACACGCGGGTATCTGACGTTCGCCAGCGCGATCAGGTTCTCCGGCTTCGCCCCCCCGTGATCACCGGGTGGCACTGTGGATGCACCTGCGGGTGTTCGCCCGCCCCGAAGAGCGCCATCCGAAGGAGAGCGGGTCATGACCACCTTCCCCACCGCGCGCGCTGTAAGGACCACCCCGGAAGGCCTCCTGTGGGAGCCCAGCGAACGGTGGGTGCGCGGCCGCACGGGCGACACCACCGTTGTCGACAGCCGGCACCCCGTACTCGTCTGGGAGCCCGCCCTGCCCGTGCCGCAGTACGCCTTCCCGCGCGAGGAGGTCCGCGAGGACCTGCTCCGCCCGGCGAAGAACCCCCCGATGGGCGCGCACTCCGGATCGCGGATCTTCTACGACCTCGAAGTCGACGGCGAGCTGCTGGAGAACGCGGCCTGGACGTTCCCCGCCGACGACCTGGCCGGCCACATCGCTTTCGAGTGGTTCCGGCGCAGCGGCAAGGGCCTCGACCACTGGTACGAGGAGGAGGAAGAGATCTTCATCCACCCGCGCGACCCGCACAAGCGGGTGGACGCGATCCCGAGCAGCCGCCACGTCCGGGTCGAGATCGCCGGCACCGTCGTCGCGGACACCCGCCGTCCGGTGCTGCTCTTCGAGACCGGTCTGCCCGTGCGGTACTACATCCCGGGCGAGGACGTCCGGCTCGACCTGCTCGTCCCCACCGAGCACGGCACCGGGTGCCCGTACAAGGGCACCGCCGAGTACTGGTCGTGGCGGGACGGCGCCGGCGTTCCGCCGCATGTGGTCTGGAGCTACCCGGATCCGCTGCCCGCGGTGGGCGTGATCAAGGGCCTGCTCGCCTTCTACAACGAAGCGGTCGACATCACCGTGGACGGTGAACGCCTGGAGCGCCCCGTCACTCCGTTCACCAAGGCGCTCTCCACGTAACTGTCCGATCATTTCCGCCAGTTGCACGCCGTACGAGCCGGGGTCGTACGTGTGTACGGCGCGCCGCCGGCTGAGAAAAACGCTTGGACTCCGCGGGCGCCGTCGCGGGACACTGCGATTCCTGGCCTGCCCGTACTCGCACGTCAGTGTCATGGCGAGTTGCTGGGGGGCTCCGTCGTCGTGCCCCGCCCGTCGGAGGACGACCCGAGCACGGGGTGGGGATGGGATCGCCTGAATCGCGCGAGGTTCCGCCGGGCAGGGGCTCGGTGCTCCTCGCACTTCGGTACTACGGACGGGAGTTGGCCCGGCTCCGACGGCTGACGGCACCCGCGATGCTGCTGCCGGCGCTGGGCAACATCGGCATCAACTACATCGCGCCGCTGCTCGTCGCCAAGCTCGTCGGCCGAATCGCGGGTGACGCCGGTATCACCATCGGCTCGACGCTGCCCTACGTCCTCGGCTTCGCCGGAGTCCTGCTGCTCGCGGAGACGCTGTGGCGCGTCGGCCTGCACTACCTGAACCGCGTTGACGCCCTCGGCATCGAGCACCTGTACGTGATCGGAATGGACGAGCTGTTCGCCAAGGACGCCGCGTTCTTCCACGACAACTTCGCCGGGTCGCTGACCAAGCGGGTCCTGAGCTTCGCCTCCCGCTTCGAGGAGTTCGTCGACACACTGACGTTCCAGGTCGTGGGCAGCCTGGTACCGCTGGTGTTCGGGTCCGTAGTGCTGTGGCGCTACGAACCGCTGCTCGTGGTAGGGTTCTTGGCGATGATCGCATTGACGGCGCTGTGCGTGACGCCGCTCATCCGTCGCCGCCAGGCGCTCGTCGATCAGCGCGAGGAGGCCATCGCCCGGGTGTCGGGCAACGTCGCCGACAGCCTGATGAACATGGACACGGTCCGGGCGTTCGCGGCCGAAGAACACGAGGCCGCCGAGCACCGGTCGCGCGTCGCGGTGTCGCGGCGGCTCACCCTGCGGTCGTGGGACTACGGCAATCTGCGCATCGACACGCTGGTCGCGCCGTTGTCCGTGCTGACCAACGCGCTGGGCCTGCTGCTCGCGGTCGCGCTCGGCGGGGGCAGCCACGGCGTCGAGGCGGTCGTGGTCGCCTTCACGTACTACACCAACGCGACGCGGATCATGTTCGAGTTCAACCAGATCTACCGCCGCCTGGAGAGCTCGATGACGGAGGCCGCGCAGTTCACCGAACTGCTGCTGACGCCGCCGACCGTGCGCGACCCCGCGTCGCCGGAGCCACTGCTGCCTGGGTCCGCCGACGTCCGCTTCGAGCAGGTGACGTTCGCCCACGCGGGCGCGGAACCGCTCTTCGTGGGACTCGACCTGGCCGCGCCGAGCGGGGCGAAGATCGGTCTCGTCGGCCGGTCCGGCGGGGGCAAGACCACGCTCACCCGGCTTCTGCTGCGGATGACGGACATCGACGCCGGCCGGATCCTGATCGGCGGTCAGGACATCAGCAGACTGCGCCAGGCCGACCTGCGCAGCCTGCTCGCGTACGTGCCGCAGGACCCGGCGATGTTCCACCGCACGCTACGGGACAACATCGCGTTCGCCCGGCCGGACGCCACCGACGCCGAGATCCGCCGCGCGGCCGAGGCGGCGCACGTCACGGAGTTCGCCGACGCGCTGCCGGACGGCTTCGGCACCATGGTGGGTGAGCGCGGCGTCAAGCTGTCCGGCGGACAACGCCAGCGGGTCGCCCTCGCCAGGGCGATCCTGCGCGACGCGCCGATCCTGCTGCTCGACGAGGCGACGAGCGCCCTGGACTCCGAGAGCGAGCTCCTCGTCCAGGAGGCGCTGTGGCGGCTCATGGAGGGACGGACGGCGCTCGTGGTGGCGCACCGGCTGAGCACGGTCGCCACCATGGACCAGCTCGTCGTCCTCGACCGCGGACGGATCGTCGAGCAGGGCACGCACCAGGAGCTCCTCGCGTCGGACGGCGCCTACGCGAAGCTGTGGCAGCACCAGTCGGGCGGCTTCCTCGACGACAGCCCCGCCCGGGCCGACCTGCACTGAGCCCGAGCCCGATGCACGTGGCCCCACGCCTGCCGACCACCTCGTGACGCCGGACGGCCTTTCCACAGCCTCATTCAGGACAGGCAGCCGACGTGGGCGAGGGCCTGCTTGAGAAGGACGCCGTGCCCGCCCGGCATCTCGTCGACGACCATCGGCGACGAGGCCTCTTGTGGGCTGAACCAGACGAGGTCGAGGGCGTCCTGCCGAGGGCGGCAGTCGCCAGTCACCGGGACGATGTATGCCAGCGACACGGCGTGCTGGCGGGGATCGTGGAAGGGCGTGACCCCCAGCGTCGGGAAGTACTCGGCCACGGTGAAGGGCTGCAGGGAGGCCGGGACGCGGGGCAGGGCCACCGGGCCGAGGTCCTTCTCCAGATGGCGAAGCAGGGCGTCCCGGACCCGCTCGTGGTGCAGCACCCGGCCGGAGACGAGGGTGCGGCTGACCGTCCCGTCCGGACCGATGCGGAGCAGGAGCCCGATGTGGGTGACTTCGCCGTTGTCGTCGACGCGCACCGGCACCGCTTCGACGTACAGGATCGGCATGCGTGCGCGGGCCAGTTCCAGCTCGTCGCTGGACAGCCAGCCGGGCGTGGTTTCGGTCATGTCAGACATTGGTTGATCATACTTTCAGCGCGTGCCGCTGTGCGCGTGCCGTTGTCCGCGTGCCGCTGTGTGCGCCGCTGTCCGCGCCCCGCCTTGCGCCCCCCGCTCTCAGGTCCGAGCCGACGACTCCGCATTCGGCGCGGTCCGCAGGCCGTCGCCGTGAGCCGTGAGCCACTCGGTGTCCGACCAGACCGCCGAGGCCGGGATCCGCTCCGCGGCCTCCCGCTCCGGAGCCGTCTCCAGCCGCGCGCGGACACTCGAGTGCACATGGGCGCCGTGCGGAAGCCGGCGACGCCGGTAGGTGAGCAGGGCCCAGATCCAGCCTGTCCGGTGCACTGCCCCCAGGGCGTCCTCCGGGACCAGCGTCACCTCGCGGGCGTACGCGCCGCTCTTCAGCAGCAGTCCCTCGTCGAGGGCGCCGTCCACGATCCACTTCAGGGCGACGGTGGCGAGCCGGGGATCGTCGTCGAAGGTTCCGCCGACGTCGGAGTGGACTCCGGCGAACCACACCTGCTCGATCGAGGCGGGCGCGGGCCGCTTCAGGTCGCCGGCTGTGACGAGGTACTCGCGGTAGGGCCTGCGCTTCTCGTCGATGGACACGGCGTGCCGGACGCGGCCGACGTTCGGGACCTGACGAGTGTAGGGCCACCGCAGGTTCCAGCGCAGCACACCGGCCGCCTTCACGGAGTCCCAGAGGCCCAGGTAGGCGACGGAGATGCCGACGCGCCCCTCGACCGCGTTGCTGAACGCCCCGGCGAAATGGTGGAGTTGGTCCCAGTCGTCCCGGGTCCAGTCCTTGTTCTTCGCGTACACCGACACGGCGTAGGGCACGAGGTTCTCCATGCCGGGCCGCATCAGGCCGACCGCCTTGAGCATGCCGACCAGGGCGCGGGCCGTGTACGCGCCGCGGCTGAAACCGAAGATGTGGATACGGTCGCCGGGCTGGTAGTGCTCCATCAGATACGTGTACGCCTCGGCGAGGTTGGTCCGTATCCCGGAGCCGAAGGCGAGACCGAACAGTCTCGACAGCCGCCGGGCGATCGGTGTCCAGGCGCCCGCGGCGGAGAAGGTGCCGACGCCGGGGTCGTAGTAGGCGATCTGCCGGGCGGGGTCGGAGAGGTCCAGCATTTCGTAGAGCCGGACGACGTTCGTATTCCCTTTCGCCTTCAACTGATTGCCCGTGCCGTCCAGGCAGATGACGAGATTCTTGGCCATGTCGGGCCTCACGTTCACTGGTGTACCGGGACGCGGGCATACCAGGACACAACGGGTTTGTAGAAATATAATAAGGGAAATGCTGCTTGCGGGCAGTCTCCGGCACAGTCGGGTTCCGGAGGATCCATGGCCGGTTCCGTAGTTCACCTGGATGAGGACGCCGGCCTTCCGCGCACCCACGCACTGGTCATCGGCGTCGGCACGTACCCGCATCTCGCCGGTGGCGCGGCACCGGTGGCGGACTCCGACGGGATGCGGCAGCTCAGCTCGCCCCCGATCTCGGCCCGCGCCCTCGCGCATTGGCTGCTGTCCGAGTACACCGATCCGCAGCGGCCGCTCGGAAGTCTCGCCCTGCTGCTGAGCGAGGAGCCACCGGCACCGTTCGTGAACCCCCGCACGCACGCCGCGCACGATGTCGAGGTCGCCACCATCGACAACATCCTCACCGCGGTCACCCAGTGGAACGACCGCGGCGACAGCCACGTCGACAACCGCCTCGTCTTCTACTTCTGCGGACACGGAGTCTCGCAAGGTGACGACATGGCGCTGCTTGCCGCCGACATCTTCGCCGACCAGCACAACCCCCTCAACGGCGCACTGGACTTCGCCGGACTGATGAACGGACTCAAGCGGTGCAAGGCCAGCCAGCAGGTGTTCTTCGTCGACGCCTGCCGGTCCAACTCCGATGTCCTGATCGAGAGTTCGGGCACGCGCTTCGCCGGACAGACACCGCTCGGGGGCGGAACGCGTCCGCTCGATCTCCCCCGACGGTTCCACATCCCGTACTACGCGACCCTGGCCGGAGACCGCTCGCACGCACGGCCCGGACAGGTCAGCCTGTTCACCGAAGCGCTGCTCAAGAGCCTCGCCGGTGCGGCCAGCGACGACCCCGAGGGCGACTGGCGGGTCAACACCTCGCATCTCCTGGAAGCCATCGACCACTTCATGCACCAGCCCCAGTTCGCCGGAGCGGTCGCGGGCGTCCAGGTCCCCTCGGTCGGGGAACTGCCCGTGTTCGTCCTTCACCAGCTGCCCGGCCCACCCGTCGTTCCGGTGTACGTGGGCTGCGAGCGCGCGCAGGAGAACGCCGAAGCCGAGTTCGTCTGCCGCGAGGGCGGCCTCGAGCGGCTGCGCCGGCCGGCCGGCGCGGTCGACGACGCGGATCCACAGAGCGAGTGGGCCATCGAACTCCGCTTCGGGAACTACGACTTCGAGGCGCGAGTCGGCGACCACGACGTACGGACCAAGTCCGTCACCGTACGTCCGGTGTTCCGGCGCGTGCAGCTGGTGAAGCCATGACCGCCGTCCTGCGCGTGCGGATCGCGCTGAGCCTCACCGAGACCGACGTCTTGGGCGGAGCGAAGGTCGTCGGCAACATCTACCCGGCCGACGGCGGGGGCATCGCGCACCGCAACGTCCTCTTCCCCTGCGGCGCTTCGGCCGCCCCGGCGCGCTACGAGGTCGACCCCGGCCGCTATCTCGTCACCGCCACGCTGCCCTCCGGAGTCCTGCTCACCAAGGACGCCGAGGCGCGGGAAGGCGCCGACACGTCCGTGACGCTGCGTACGGCGCCCTCGCCGTACGAGTCGCACTCCTGGCAGTACCTGATGGGCAACATCGAGTCCTACGGGGCCTATCACGACGGCGAGGCGGTACCGGTGCCCCGCTCCAAGGGATCGAACTCCGGCGTGCGGGAGTGGGCCTCGGTCATCGAACCCGGCCATGCCGCCTGGATCGGCGAACCCAAGGCGACAAGCTGGCAGTTCGCGTCCATGCTCACACTCGCCGAGGAGCCCCCGCAGCGACCGGTCGTGTTCGACATCGCCCAGTCCGCGCCCCACTCCGTCCCCAGTCTCGCGCTGGGCGACGCGGCGGCGCGGCTCTACCGCTTCGGTCCGCACGGCCCGGTCGACGAGCACGGCGAGCCCACGCTCTGCGGGCCCACGGGCCCACGCCAGTTCCTGGTCGTCTCGCTGGCCGGCAGTGAATACGTCGTCACTCTCCCGGCGCCCTGGGGCAGCGCGCAGATCGAGGTTCTCGTCAACGAACGGCAGAGCCCCACCGGCAGCGCCGCCTCGGTGACCGTGCGCGACAGCAGGGTGGGACCCGCCCTGGGCTACATGGTCCGAGGCGCCTTTGACTCGGCCGCGACCCTCGTCAAGGACGCGGAGAGCATGCTCTACGACAAGATGACCAACCCGCTCGCGGCGGTGGCGGGCGCGTACGTCCTGGTCGGCAGCGAGCTGAGCGAGCGGCGGCGCCGCTGGGACCCGTGGCTGTCCCGGCTACGGCAGGACTTCCACTGGATGAGCGACGGATCCCTGCTGTGGGCCATGCGCCAGCTGCGCCGCGCGCACACCGAAGCGGAGCGGGAAGGGGCGCGCGACGCGCTCGTCGAGGCCTTCGACCGCGGGGTCCCGGTCTTCACCCTCGGCCTGAGCCGCCTCATCCACGGGCTCTCCGAGTTCCCCGACGACCCGGAGTGCTCGGACCGGCTCGACCAGGCCCGACGGCTGTCCTGGCGCGTCGACATGCGCGAGCCGTTCGTGATCGTCGCGCTGCACGGGAGGCCGCGATGACCGGTCCGCTTGGGAGGCTCCCATGATCAGGTTCACCATGATGCCCGGCGAGGACGGCGACTGCCTGCTCCTGGAGTACGGCGACGACACCTTCGTACGCCGGATCCTCGTCGACGGCGGCCGCTCGGGCACGTATCCGCGCATCAAGCCCACGCTCGCCGGGCTCGACGGACTGGTCGACCTCCTGGTGGTCACCCATGTCGACCAGGACCACATCCTCGGGGTGCTCGCCCTGATGGACGACGCCGACAGATCGGTGGAGTTCGGGGACGTGTGGTTCAACGGCTTCGACCAGCTCCTCGACGCCGAGGGGTTCGGCGCGGTGGACGGCGAGAAGCTCACCAGCGCCCTGCTGGCGCAGAAGGTGCCGTGGAACGACGCGTTCGGCGGCCGCGGCGTCGAAGTCGGGCGGGAGCTGGCCTGGTTCGAGGACGGTTCCACGATGGAGGTGCTCTCGCCCGATCGAGGGCAACTCGAGCGGCTCGCCCCGGTCTGGAGCGAGGAGTGCGCCAAGAACGGACTGCTCCCGGGCCGGGACCCCGACGAAGTCCCGCCGGTGGAGGGGTTCGAGCACTTCGGGACCCCGAACGTCGAGCAGCTCGCCGCGTCGCCGTTCAAGCCGGACACCTCGAAGACCAACCTCACCAGCATCGGACTGCTCTTCGAGTTCGAGGACAGGCGCGTCGTCCTCACCGGCGACGCGGACGACCGCCGGCTCGTTGCCTCGATACGGCCCCGGGCCGAGGCGGCGGGCGGGCGGCTGCACCTCGACGTCCTGAAGGTCGCCCACCACGGCAGCGACCACAACCTCTCGAACGAGCTGCTCGACCTCATCGACTGCGACCGCTATCTGATATCCACCAGCGGCGCGCGGCACGACCACCCCAACGAGATCGCCGTCGCCCGGATCCTCGAGCACGGCGGCGCCCGGAAGGAGATCGTCTTCAACTACCGTGATCGCGCGGCGACATGGGACGTCGGCGCCCTCAAGAAACGCTTCGGCTATACGGTGACGGCGCCGGCGTCGGAAGCGGCCGACGGATTCGTCAGTTTCGAACTGTGAGTCGCCGACGGAGCATGGCCTCCGTCACCAGGAGAGTGGCATGACCACGGAAATCACGACCGACATCACTGGCGCTGTCGTCGACAGCCTCCAGGACACGGCGGATCTCCGGCCGCGCGAGCCGGCACGGCAGTTGGGGGCCGCCCATCCCTTCCGGCACGCCCGTTTCGACCATGTACTGGAGCCGCCATGAGCACCCCGCTCGACTTCTCGTACGAGACCCGGCCCGTGCGCGTTGTCTTCCGGCCCGGAGGCGCGGTGTCCGCGACGCCGGGGGAGGCGGCGCGGCTGGGTCTGCGCAGGCTGCTGGTGGTGTGCGGCAGCCGGGGCGAGGCCATCGCGCGGCTCGTCGCGGACGCGCTCGGTGACGCATGCGTCGGGCTGCATGCCGGGGCTCGGATGCATGTGCCGGTGGAGGTCGTCGGCCGGGCGGTCGAGGTGGCGCGTGCGGCGGGCGCCGACGGCTGTGTGGCGGTGGGCGGCGGTTCGGCGATCGGGCTGGGCAAGGCGATCGCGTTGCGCACCGGCCTGCCGCTGATGGCGGTCCCGTCGACCTATTCCGGCTCGGAGATGACGCCGGTGTGGGGGCTGACCGAGCACGGTGTGAAACGTACCGGCCGTGATCCCGTCGTCCAGCCCCGCAGCGTGGTCTACGACGCCGAGCTGACCCTCGCGCTCCCGGTCCCGCTCTCGGTGACGAGCGGTGTCAACGCGCTCGCGCACGCGGCCGAGGCCCTCTACGCGCCGGATGCCTCGCCTCTCGTCTCGCTGATGGCGGAGGAGGGTGTACAGGCGATGGCCGGGGCCCTTCCCCTGGTGGCCGCCGCCCCCGACAGTCTCGAGGCGCGCAGCCGTGCGCTCTATGGCGCCTGGTTGTGCGGTGCCTGCCTGGGCGCGACGACCATGGGTCTGCATCACAAGCTGTGCCATGTGCTGGGCGGCACCTTCGGCCTGCCGCACGCCGAGACCCACACGGTGGTCCTGCCCTACGTCCTCGCCTACAACGCGTCCGCCGCCCCCGACGCGATCACCGCCCTGTCCCGCGCACTGGACACCCACGACGTCCCCCGCGCCCTCCGAGAGCTGGCCGGGGGCCTCGGCGCTCCGCGCTCCCTCGCCGAACTCGGCCTGAAGGAACCGGACTTGACGGTCGCGACCGCGCAGACCGTTGCTGACTCGTATGCCAATCCCCGCGAGATCACCGCGAACGGCGTACTGGGCCTGCTGACAGCGGCGTACGAGGGCTGGGAACCCCGGAGCGACGCCTGAGCCGCTGCTCCGACGTAGCGTCAGGTGCACTGTCTCGCAAGGGAGTTGGAGCGGAACATCGTATGCGGGCGTGGCGTAGATCACCCTGGAAGTGTGCGCAATCCTGAAGCGGGGATTCACAGGTTCATGACAGGCTCGCCTCTGGTTACCCACCGGTAATCCCCTGTCACCCCCCACCCCCCTCAGGACTGATCTTGCGTATCCGCAAGCGGCCCTTGCGTGCCGTCATGCCCGCGCTCGCCGCATCCGCCCTGCTCCTCGTCGCCGGTTGCTCGGCGGATCCCGGGGCGCACTCCTCCTCCCCTGAACGTGCCCAGGCGGCCGAAGCCTCCGCCACCCCCGACACCGGTCGACCACTCGCCGTCGCCGCCGCCCCCGAGGCGGCAGCCACCTCGACCGCCGTCGCCCGGCCCGGTGCGACAGGAGGCAAAGCCCGCAAGACCGCCCTCAAGGTGAAGTCGTACGACAGCCGTACTCGACGGGCCGTCATATCACCCGCCGGCCACGGAACTCCGGACTCCGCGGCGCCGTCCCCGACCGCCGGCAAAACGGCGAGACCGCACCGCACCGCCGTCGGCGATGTCATCGCCAGCGCCCCCGCGCCCGGCGCCCCCGGCGGACTCCTCGCCAAGGTCACCGAGGTGATCGGCGCGAGCGGTGACGGTACCGAGGTGCAGACCGCCCCGACGACGCTGGACGCGCTGCTCGGCGACGGCGACGCGAAGGGCACCGTGCCCGTCGACCCCGCGTCCTTCGACGTCGAACGGCTGCTGCCCGACGTGAAGGTCTCGTGGGCGAAGACCGGGGACATCCATTCCGGACCCGAGGGCAACAAGGTCCCGCTCGGCAGCCTGCGCGTCGACGTGGCGGCGAAGGTCGGCACGGCCCAGGGAGCGCCGGCCTCGGCGTCGGCGGCCGTGTACGGCTTCGTCCAGGTCGCGCCCGAAGTCGACTTCTCCTACGGCGGACACTCCGCCGGCTCGGGGCCGGGAGCGGCCTCCCTCGGTGTCTCCGGTGACTGGACCTCGCGGTGGGCGGTCAAGGGGCGCGCCGCCGCCTCCGCCGAGCCCGTGCGGGTGCCGTTCGCGAAGCTGCACGCCGATCCCGTACTGCAGGTCGGCCCGATTCCCGTCGTGGTGAACCTCGATCTGACCTGCTACTTCCAGATCGGCGCCGACGGAAACGTCACCGTCGACATCCAGCAGGACCTCAAGGGCGACTTCACAGCCGGCGGCACCTTCGGACCCGCCAAGGGCTGGACGCCGGTCAACGAGTCGCACATGACCAGCACTCCGGTACGCACCTCCGTCAGCACGGCGGGGAGCGTGCGGGCGTCCCTCGGTGCGGAGGCCACCGTCGGTCTCTACGGCACGGTCGGCGTCACCGCCGACCTGGCCCCGTATCTCCGCGGCGAGGCAGCGGGTTCGGCCGACACCACATCCGCCACCGGCCCCACCGCGAAGGCCGGTGTCGGCGCGGCGGGCGTCTGGGCCGTCTACGGCGGTGTCGACCTGACCGGCACCCTGCGCGTCCAACTGTCCGTCTTCGGCACGCCCGTTCTCCAACACAGCGTCCCGCTCGGCACGTTGCACCGGGAGTGGAAGCTCGCCGACGGCAAGGCGTAGCGAGCCATGCGACGTTGATCCTTCATCACGCGGACACCTCAAGGCGCTGGCGATTTTCGCCACGGCCCGGAAAGCTGAGCTGGGCATGCCAAACGACCGCCTGGTCTGCCCCGCCCCCACGCCGCGGTCGATCAGGAGGACGCAGTGAAGAGAAGCTCGCGGATCCGCAAGGTCTCGTTCATCCTCGGCAGCGCCGTCGCGCTGGTCGTCGCCTTTCCCGGCAGCGCCCTCGCCGACCCGCCGAAGGCCTTGCCCGCGAACGCGGACGGACTGGAGCAGACGTTCCAGCCGGCCTACGACTACGACACGGACGGCTGCTACCCGACTCCCGCCATCGGCCCCGACGGCACCATCAACGGCGGCCTCAAGCCGTCCGGGGCCCTCAACGGCCAGTGCCACGACTCCTGGGACCTCGACAACACCAACGGCTACTCGCGGGAGAAGTGCAACAACGGCTGGTGCGCCATCATGTACGGCCTGTACTTCGAGAAGGACCAGGCCGTCGCCGGCAGCGGCCTCGGCGGGCACCGCAACGACTGGGAGCACGTCGTGGTGTGGGTGCAGGACAACGAGGCCAAGTACGTGTCCACTTCGGCCCACGGCAACTTCAACGTCTACGGCCGTGACTCGATCCGCTGGGACGGCACACACCCCAAGGTCGTCTACCACAAGGACGGCATCAGCACGCACTGCTTCCGCCCGGCCAACTCCAACGACGAACCCCCGGAGAACCACCACCACGCCTGGCAGTTCCCGAGCCTGGTCGGCTGGAACGGCTACCCCGCAGGTCTGCGCGACAAGTTGAGCGCGTACGACTTCGGCAGTGCCGTCTTCGGCCTCAAGGACGGCAACTTCAACTACCACCTGGAGAAGGCCAAGCCGGCCGGCATCGCGTTCGACCCCAACGCCTGACCGAGGGGCCGCCGGGTGGGTGGCGCGTGAGCCGCCACCCACCCCCGGCTATCCGCCGAGGAGTTGATCCCGCTGCCGCGGCGGCTTCCCGTCGTACCAGGGCACGACCGCCCCGAACCGGACGAGTTCGCCGTACGCCGCCGGCTCGACCTTTTCGCGCAGCAGCAGGTCGAGCACGGCGCCCGCGGCCTGCGCCGGGCTCTGTGCCCCGCTGAAGTCCTCGAACCACGGCCGCGACAGCGCAGTGTCGACGAGCCCCGGGCAGACCGCCGCGACCAGTGTGTTCCGGGCCAGGTCGGTGTCGTGGCGCTGGGCCGCCACCGCCCGCACCGCGGCGACCTGGGCCACCTTGGACGGCACGTTGATCCAGCGGGGCCAGCCGGACTCCTCCGCCGTACCGGCGTGCACGGCCGCGCGCCAGGACTCGACCGCCGCCTCGACCTGTTCGAGCGAGACGCCGTCGAACAGGGGGTGGAGGCGAGCGTCCAGATGACCGAGCGTGCCCAGGGAGCTGGCCACGACGATCAGCCGTCCACCGGGACGCAAGTCCGGCCCGAACGAGCGCAGCACCGCGTGCGCGCCGCCGTTGGCGACATCGATGAACTCGTCGGCCTGCTCCGCCTGGGACCGTTCCGGGGTGAGCATGGCGCTCGCGTTGGACACCACGATGTCCACCCCGCCGTACCGCGTGCCGAGTTCGCCGGCCAGCCGTCGCGCGGCCGCCGCGTCGGTGACGTCGAGCACGCGGCCCTCCACCCGACTTCTGGTGTCCGGGGCTTGGTTGACGCGGGAGACGGCGTCCGTGACCCGCCCGGCGTTGCGTCCCGTGAGCAGGACCAGGTCGTCGGGCTCCATCCGGGCGGCGAGCCCTTCGACGAGCGCGAAGCCGAGGCCCTGATTGGCGCCGGTGACAAGAGCGATGCGTGCGACAGTCATGACCACCACGCTAGAAACACCCCAGCCATGCGTCCAACGAAAGCTGCTCACCTCTGGTATGCGTAAACATCATGGACTTCACCGACGTCTCCCTGGTCGCCCTGCGCGTCTTCCGCGAGGTGGCCGAGCGGGGCACGCTCACCTCCGCGGCCGGGGCGCTGGGCTACACCCAGTCCGCGGTGTCCCGCCAGATCGCCTCCCTCGAACGGGCCGCGCGGGCACCACTGTTGGAGCGGCGCCGGGACGGGGTTCGGCTGACCGCCGCCGGACATGTCGTGCTGCGCCGGGCCGTGACGGTGCTCGACCAGATCGACGCGACCGCGCGGGAACTCGCGGGGCTGCCCGCCGAGGCCGGGACCGTCCGGCTGGGCTGGTTCGCCAGCGCGGGCGCCGTGCTGCTGCCCCGGGCCATCGCCGCGCTGCGCCGTACCCACCCGGCGATCACGGTCAGCACCCGGGAGGGCAGCACACCCGCCCTGGTCCGGTCGCTGCGCGCCGGCACCCTGGACCTGGCCGTCCTCGCCTCCGCGCCGCCGTTTCGCCCCTTTGACACGGAGTCGCCCCCACTGACCTTGCGGACACTCGGCGAACGCACCCTGCGGCTCGCGGTGCCCGCCACCCATCCGCTCGCCGCGAGCGACTCCGTCGACATCGCCGACCTGCGCGGACAGCGCTGGATCGCGGGACCCCCGTCAGGCGAGGAGAAGCTGATGGGCGTCTGGCCCGGCCTGGACGAACGCCCCCTGATCGCGCACACCGCCCGCGACTGGCTGGCCAAGCTGAACCTCGTCGCCGCCGGCTGCGGCCTGACCACCGTCCCCGCCGCACTCGCCCCCGCCGCACCACCCGGCGTACGGATCCTGGCCGTGCACGGCGGCCCCGACGAGCGGCGCCGTCTCGTCCTGGCCCGCCTCCCACGCCCCCTGCCGGAACCGGCCGCCCGCCTGGCCGACGCACTCCGCACAGCGGCGGCCGAACTGACCAGCCCGGGCCAGCCGCTCCGTCGTACGACCGGCCGGTGACCGCCCGTGCGAGGCCATCACCTCACGTGCGGTAGGGTTTACCTGCACGATCACGCGGGACAGCCCGGGTGAGACGCACCGGGACGTGGCGCAGCTTGGTAGCGCACTTGACTGGGGGTCAAGGGGTCGCAGGTTCAAATCCTGTCGTCCCGACGGTGCGAAGGGTCTTCGCAGGTGACAACCTGCGGGGGCCCTTTTCCGTATGGGTCGGCGGTTTAGGGAGCCTTCGTCTCCAGCCCGGTAACGGTCTGGACGTGCCGGAGGCCCGGCTCGGCGAGTACCGCGTGCAGCTGCTGGAACACCTGGCGCGCGGCGACGGCGTTCCAGTCCGACGGGAGCAGCTCGGACGGGAGTCCGGGGTCGAGGTACGGCAGGCGGCGCCACTGAGTGAGCATCGGGACGTAGTGGCGGAATGCCTCGGCGTCGTCGATGTCGGTCTGCCGGCCGAGGCGCCCGGCGACAGGTCCGTAGGTGTCGGTGAAGTCGGCGTACTGCTCCTCGATCGCCGGGAAGTCCCACCAGGAGCTGACGGAGGCGCGCAGATCACTGAACGCGGCGTAGTCCGAGGTGAAGAGGTGGACGTAGTCGCCGAGTCCGAGGCGGACGAGGGTGCCGCGGGCGTCGTCCAGCAGGCGGCGGGGCGCCAGCCACACGCCCGGGGAGATGTTGCCGAACCCCAGCCATGTCAGCCGGGTGCGCAACTGGTACCGGTGGGCGCGCTCCGACTCGGGAACGGAGAAGACCGCCATCACCCAGCCGTCGGCCAGGTCGGCGGGCTCCAGGCTGCCGAAGATACGCCGGTCGCCCTCGTCGAACACCGGGTGCACGGCGAGGCTGAGCCGGTAGCCGGTGGCGGCCCGCCGCTCCGGTTCGAGGACGCCGCGCTTCTTGAGCCGGGAGATCGCCGAGCGCACCGCCGGACCGTCCACGCCCAGCTCCGACATCAGCGCGATCAGGTCGGCGACGGCGATCCAGCCGTCGAGACGCCTCAGGAAGGCCCCGTAGACCGTACTGATCAACGAGCTGGGCCTGATGGAGCTGTCCGCCATGATCGCCTTCCGCTGTGTGCGGGGGCGATCCTACCGACCTGCCCCACCGCGAGTTCGGGGCGGGGCAGGACGATCGTCCCCGGTCAACCTTGGCTCGCCTCCTGCTGAGGCAGCGGCGTCTCGGCGTAATCGCCGGACAGCAGGTGGCCCGCTCCGGGAGCGACGGCCGGAAGACCGAGGGCGCGCAGCATCTGATGGGCGGTGCAGACCGCTGCGGAGACGACGGGCTTGCCGAGGAGTTGTTCCGCCTCCTCGATGGCGCCCAGGGACGGCATCTGGACGCAGGCGGAGAGGACGACGGCATCGGCGTCGGCGTGGGCCAGGGTGCGGGCGATTCCGGGCAGCTCGGCGGGGTCGTGCGCGGCGACGTCGAGGTTGCCCGGGATCTCCAGTGCCGCGTAGTCGAGTACCTCGATCCCCTCATGGGTGAGGTAGTCCACGACCGTCTTCGTGAGCGGGCGCATATAGGGGGCGACCAGGGCGATCTTCTTGGCACCGAGGGTGTGCAGTCCGTGGACCAAGGCTCCGGCGCTGGTGACGACGGGCGCCGGAGCGCCGTTCTCCGCGGTGCGCGCGTGCAGGCGCTCCTCGGACGTGCGGTGGTAGCCCAGGCCCATGCTCATGATGGCCACCAGACAGGCGTACCCGAGTACGTCCACGTGCGCGTCGGACAGCTCCACGGCGCACCGGTCGGAGTCGGCGTCCATCGCCTTCAACTGCTCGGGCGTCACATGGGTCATGCGCATGCGGCTGGAGTGGAAGGTGAAGCGTTCCGGCGCGAGGGCCTGGCGTGCGCGCAGGATGGCCGGCACCTCGGTCTCCATCGTGACATTGGAGCTGGGCACGATCTGGCCGATTCGGTACGTGGGGTGGGACACAGGGCGCTCCAGAACTCGTGGTGGGGCGGGTGCGGTCAACGGGCGTCGAGGACGGGGTTGGTGAGGGTGCCGATGCCCTCGACGGTCGCTTCGACGGTGTCGCCCGGAGCGAGGAACTCCGGGGGGACCATGCCCGCCCCGACGCCCGAGGGGGACCCCGTGGCGATGACATCGCCGGGTTCGAGCGTGACGCCCGAGGAGATGTCGGCGATGAGCCGGGCGATGGGGAAGAGCATGTGGCGGGTGTTCGACTTCTGCTTGGTCACGCCGTTGACGCGGAGGGAGAGATCGAGCGCCATGGGGTCGGGAACGTCGTCCTTGGTGACGACGGCCGGCCCGAAGGGGGCGTAGGAGTCCTGTCCCTTGGAGAAGAACCACTGCCCGGAGCGGCGCTGGTCGCGAGCGCTGATGTCGTTGATGATGCTGTAGCCGAAGATGTGGTCGAAGGCGTCGTCCTCGCTGACGCGGAAGGCGGACTTGCCGATGACGACGGCGAGTTCGCATTCCCAGTCGAGTTGGGTCGTCAGGTCGGCGTTGTGCAGGATCGGCTGTCCCGGACCGGTGACGGCGGTGGCGGGCTTGCTGAAGAGCACCGGACGCGGGGGCAGTTCCTTGTCGGTGTCGAGGCTGCGACTGGACTCCTCGACGTGCTCGACGTAGTTCAGGCCGACGCCGATGATCTTTCCGGGGCGCAGTGGGGCGTGGAGAGAGACCTCCGCCAGTGGACGGACGGCTTCGGACGGCCAGCCGGTAGGTCCTTCGGCCAGCAGACGCCGGGCGGTTTCGAGGGCCGTGGCGCCGGCGTCGATGAAGGACCGCAGATCATGGGGCAGTTGGGTGCCATGGTGTGCGGCCAGCGCGGCGAGATCGATCACACCGTCGTCGATCTGGGCGCCCAGTCGGGCGGGCGCGTTGTTGTGGTGGAAGGTGACGAGTCGCATGGGAGGTTCCTCGGGGCAGGAGAGAATGATGTGCAACGGAGTGGGTGGGGGCCGAACACGCCCTAACTGGTGGGCTGGTGCCCTCCGTTCTCGGTGTACGCCTCTTCACGGTGGAAGCCGAGCGAGCGCATGACCGGGAAGTCGTTGAAGGAGAAGAGGCAGGCGTCCTCGGACTGGTCGAGGTTGGCGTGCTCGTGCCAGGCCCAGGACGGCACACAGAAAATGTCGCCCTCCCGCCACTCGAAACGCCGCCCGGCGATCACCGAGACGCCTCGGCCCTTGGCCGCGGTGTAGATGACGGACCCGGTGTGGCGATGGGCCAGGGTGGCCTGACCGGGCCGCAGGAGCTGCATGTGCGCGCCCATCGTGGCCATGGCGGAGCCGCCGGTCAGCGGGTTGGCGTACTCCATGATCACGCCGTCGTACGGGGAGCCGTCGGCGGCCTTGGCCAGGTCGAGCAGGGCCTGATAGGTGGGCTCCCACGGATAGCCGAAGACGGGGGAGTAGGGACGCGTCCACTTCTCCATGCCGGAGGGGAGGAGGTTGCCGCCGTAGCTGAGGACGGAGGAGTTGATCACCTTTCCGGGCGTCTGGTGCAGGTCCGGGTGGATCTCGTAGAAGCCCGCGTCGAGGGCGTTGACCAGGGGGATGTCCAGGCCGTCCTGCCAGATGACGGGCACGTCGTCGGCTTCGTTGCCGTGCTCGTGCCAGGTGCCGCTCGGAGTGATGGCGAAGTCGCGGGGCCCGACCTTGAGCTTCTGTCCGTCGACGATGGTCCAGGCGCCGGTGCCCTCGTGGACGAAACGCAGGGCCGCCGCCGTGTGGCGGTGGGCCGTCATCGACTCGCCGGGGCCCATGATCTGCAGTCCGGTGTAGAGCGGGCCGACTGCGGCGCTCACCTCCGTGCGGCCGGGGTTGACCAGCATGACCACGCGACGGCCGGCCTCGTCGCCGGTGACGAGCGGGAGCGCCTTGTGGACGAGCGGCCGCAGTTGCTCGTAACGCCACAGCATCGGCACGGACTTGGGCTGTGGATACCAGGGTTCGATGTCGTTGGCGACCGTCCACAGGGCTCCCGCGTCCAGCTTGGCCAACTCGTCGTAGTAGGCGAGGAGTTCGGGGTTGTCGGTGACGCGGGCGCGGCCGATCCGGTCGTCGTCGTGGGCTGTCATGCTTCCTCTTTCAGGGTGGCAGGTGCGGGCTCGTCCCCCTCGACGGCCGTGAGGGTCAGCGGGCTGCGGGGACGGTTGTCGACCTGCAACCGGAAGATGTCGAACCGGTTGTAGTGGCCGACGATGTCGTGCATCTGCTTGGGCTGGATGCACTTGGCGAGGTCGATCTCGGCGTAGACGATGCCCTCGTCGTCGACGAGCGGCTCGGTGACCGGACGGCCGTCGGGGCCGAAGATGCCGGACAGGGCGCTTCGGGGCCGGGCGAGCAGCTTGCGCACGTCCGGGTCGTCCCCGGCGATCTGTTCGACGATCTCCGGGGAGATGGTCGAACAGGCGACCACGGAATACACCTTGCCCTCGAAGCTGTGCGCGGCGGTGCGGAGCGCGATGGCGTCCGCCATGTCGTAGTCCTCGGGGGCGACGGGAAGGGCGATGTAGCTTGCGGCGTGGACGAGCTCGCCCTGGGCGAGCAGGGTGAACCGGGCCAGGGTGTTGGTGTTCTCGCCGCAGGCCAGCACTCCGAGCGGCCCGATCCTCGTCCGGTGGACGCGCAGGGAGCTTCCGTCGCCGCCGGTCCAGGTCAGTTTCTCCGCCCAGGTGGGCACCAACTTGCGGTGCACGCCGAGGAGTTCACCGTCCGCGCCGATGGTCAACAGGGTGTTGTAGAGCACCCCGAGACTGTGCGCGGCTCGTTCGTTGACGCCGATGACGATGGTGGCGCCGGCCTGACGGGCGGCGGCCCGCAGGGTGTCCACGTGCGGTCCGGGCACGTCGACGGAGGAGCGCTGGAGCCGTTCGAACCAGGGCGAGCCCTGGACGGGGTTCATGGTCCAGTTCCAGTACGGGTATCCCGGGACGAACACCTCGGGGAAGACGATCAGGGAGGCGCCGTTGCCGGCCGCCTCGTGGATGAGGGACACGGCCTTGTCGACGGTCGCGGCGGCGTCCAGATACACCGGAGACGCCTGTACGGCGGCGGCGGTGAAGCGGGGCAGATTCTCCATGGGTTCCTCTGGTTGTTCCGTTGCCGGATGCGGAGCGCGGTTCAGCAGGACGCGGTGACGGGGAGCGGTCGGACAGGTTCGGGCTGCCAGCGCCGGTGGACGAGGGCGGCGGCTCCGCGCAGCAGATGCAGGCGCGGCGGCACGCGGTCGGCGCGCGGGCCGGGGGGTTTGCGGCTGCCGGCCTGCCAAGGTCCGGGCCAGGACGCGGCCGCGTCCCGGTATCCCTGGTCCGCGGCTGCGTGCAGCGTCCACAGCGGGTCGTACAGATGGGCGCGTCCCACGGCGACCAGGTCGGCTCGCCCGGCCAGGATGATCGAGTTGGCGTCGTCGTAGCTGGAGATGGCGCCGACGGCGATGGTCGGGATGCCGGTGGCGTTGCGGATCAGGTCGGCGAACGGCGTCTGGTAACTGCGCCCATACCGTGGCTGCTCGTGGGCGACGACCTCGCCGGTGGACACGTCGACGGCGTCGGTGCCCGCCGCGGCCAGCGCCCGGCAGATCTCGACCGCTTCGGCCTCGGTGGTACCGCCCTCGGCCCAGTCGGCGGCCGATATCCGTACGACCAGGGGCTTGCCGTCGGGCCAGACGGCGCGTACGGCCGACAGCACCTCCAGGGGGAAGCGCAGCCGTCCGGCAAGTGTGCCGCCGTACTCGTCGGTGCGATGGTTGGTGAGAGGTGAGAGGAAGCCGGACACGAGGTGGCCGTGGCCGAACTGCAGCTCCAGAGCGTCGAATCCGGCCCGACGGGCACGGGCCGCCGCTTCGGCGAAGTGCTGGGCGACGCGGCGGAGTTCCTCCGTGGTCGCTTCGCGCGGGACCGGGCTCGCCTCGTCCCACGCCAGCGGTGAGGCGGCCAGGGTCGGCCAGCCGTTCCCGCCGAGCGGAAGGCCGACCCCGTCCGGGCCGGGAACCGAGGTGGACCCACGGCGGCCGGCGTGCGTGAGCTGGATACCCAGTGGCGTGTCGGAGACCGCGCGCACGGCGTCGACGATCGCTCGCCACGCGGCCTCCTGC
Organism: Streptomyces sp. NPDC048415; assembly: GCF_040651675.1. Lineage (NCBI taxonomy): Bacteria > Bacillati > Actinomycetota > Actinomycetes > Kitasatosporales > Streptomycetaceae > Streptomyces > Streptomyces sp. NPDC048415. The sequence goes on from NZ_JBEZKJ010000041.1 coordinate 46,681, forward strand.
TCGCCGGTGTAGAGGCCGGGACAACCGCTGGTGGCCCGGCCGTCGGGGCTGACGGCGGTCATCCCGGCGAACACCACACCGGCCCCGCCCAGGACTTGGGCGGTGAGCTGGGCCTGCTCGAACGAGCCGGGCACGCCGGCGTTCGCCGTGTACGTGGCCATCGGCGGCACGACCACACGGTTGCGCAGCGACAGCCCGCCCAGCCGCGCGGGCCGGAACATCGGCGGGACGGTGGCGGTCCCGCCGGACGCGGTGGCGACCGCCGTCACGAAGTCGGCGTCCCGGGCACGAAGGTTGTCGTAAGTGACCCGGCGGCTACGGGTGAGCAGGTTGAAGGCGAACTGGTCGGGTGCCTGACCGGTGTAGCGGTCGATGGTCTCGAACCACTCCAGGCTCGCCTGCGCGGCACGCTGTGTGGACTCGACAACGGGCCTGCGCTCCGCCTCGTAGGCGGCCAACGCCTCGGCCACGGAGTGGTGTTCGTGGAGGCTCGCGACCAGCGCGAGGGCGTCCTCCATGGCCAGCTTGGTACCGGATCCGATGGAGAAGTGGGCGGTGTGGGCGGCGTCTCCCAGCAGGACCACGTTCTGGTGGCACCAGGACGCGTTGCGTACGGTCGTGAAGCGGATCCACTTGGACGCGTTGGGTATCAGCCGGTGGCCGTCGAGATGCTCGGCGAGGAACTGCTCGCACCGCCGCACGCTCTCCTCGTCGTTCTCCCCGCGGGCGAACTCCCGGTCGGCGAGGGCCTCGAAGCCCGCCCTGCGCCAGGCGTCCTCGGCGATCTCCACGATGAACGTGCTGCGCTTGTCGTCGTACGGATAGGCGTGGACCTGGACGACGCCGAAGTCCCGCTCCTCGACGATGAAGGTGAACGCCTCGAAGACACGGTCGGTGGACAGCCACATGTAGCGGCAGTTGCGTTCGTCCAGATCCGGGCCGAAGCTCTCGGCATAGGTCTCGCGGGTCGCCGAGCGGATTCCGTCGGCGGCGACCACCAGGTCGTAGTCGGCGGAGAGTTGCTCGACAGGCGGTGCCTGGGTGCCGTAGCGCACGTCCACGTGGAGTTCCGCGCACCGCTTCTGCAGGATCTCCCGCAGCCGGTTGCGGTCCATGGCGGCGAAGCCGTGCCCGCCGGAGGTGCGTACCTCGCCACCGTGGTGTACGTCGATGTCGCTCCACCGGGCGAACTCCGCGGACATCGCCGTGAACACCGCCGGGTCGGCCTGGGCGATGCCGTCCAGCGTCTCGTCGGAGAAGACGACTCCGAAGCCGAACGCGTCGTCGCGGGCGTTGCGCTCCCAGAGGGTGATCTCCCACTCCGGTGAGAGCCGCTTCGCCAGGGCGGCGAAGTAGAGACCGCCGGGTCCGCCTCCGATGACCGCTACGCGCACTGCGTCCTCCTCAGGACTCCGGATGACTCCGGATGACTCCGGGGCAAGATGTGTGGGGTCTGTACGTACGTGAATGAGGTGACTCATGGGGGGCCTCCCGAGTGCGTCGGCACGCCGGGTCAGGCCAGAGTTTCGGGCAGCTGTGGACCCGACTTGACCAGGACCTCGCGCACCTCGTCGGGCCAGGGTGTGGAGCCGGTGGAATGCGCGGCGGAGTGGGCGATCGACATACGACCGGTGGCGGCCACCTCGTCGCCCTGACCGCGCACGGTGAAGGCGTAATGGAGCGAGGAGGTCCCGACCTTGGCCACGCGCAGTTCGGTGCGGACGATCTCCCCGAACCAGAGCCGCGCGCGGTAGTCGGCCTCGAAGTGGACTCGGGGTGTGCTTCCGAAGAGATGGGCCAGCCCAAGGCGACGCAGCAGGGTGGCCTCGGCCGCCTCGACCCAGCGCACCACGGTCGAGTGGTGGTAGTGACCCGCGGCGTCGGTGTCGGGCCATTCGACCCGGCGCTCGATGACGACGCTGGGCGGGTTCGGCTCGGGGGCATCCGCACGTCCGGCCGCGCAGCTGTCGGTGGGAAGGTGCGGGCGGGGTGAATGCATGGTGGCCTCTTCCAGCCGGCTGCTCGCCGCCGGCTCCGGGAGCGGTTGCGGTGCGGCCGTCGGCAGCGGGTGTGGTTGCGGTGCGGCCGTCGGTAGTGGGAGCGGTTGCGGTGCGGCCGTCGGCAGCGGGGATGGGGAAGACCGCTCAGCGACCGCGTCCCGGGCTCGCGCGCGCAGTTCGGTGCGCCGGAGCTTTCCGTTGCTGGTGCGTGGCAGTTCGGCGACGAACTCGACGGCGCGGGGGTACTTGTAGGGGGCGATGGTCTGCTTGACGTGGTTTTGCAGGTCCTTCACCGTCACGTCGTCGGCGGCGACGCCCGGGCGGAGAACGACATACGCCTTGACGACCATCCCGCGCCGGACGTCCGGCGCGCCGACGACGGCGCAGTCCTCGACGGAGGGATGGATGACAAGCGCCTTCTCCACCTCGGGACCCGCGATGTTGTAGCCGGAGGAGACGATCATGTCGTCGCTGCGGGCCACGTACCAGAAGTAGCCGTCCGGGTCGCGTATGTAGGTGTCCCCGGTGATGTTCCAGCCGTTCCTGACGTACGTCGTCTGGCGCGGATCGGCCAGGTAGCGGCAGCCGGTCGGGCCGGCGACCGCCAAGAGGCCGGGCTCTCCGTCCGGGACGGGCTCACCCGCCTCGTTCACGACGAGTGCCCGGTAGCCGGGGACGGGTCTGCCCGTGGATCCGGGGCGTATGTCGGCGTCGGCGGCGGAGACGAAGACGTGGAGCATCTCGGTGGCGCCGATGCCGTCGATGATGCGCAGCCCGGTCGCGGCGTGGAAGTCCTCCCAGACCTCCGCGGGCAGCGCTTCTCCGGCGGACACGCAACGCCGCAGTCCCGCCAGTCGGTCCACCGATCCGGCGGCCATGATCGCCCGGTAGGCGGTGGGAGCGGTGAGCAGCACGGTGACGCCGTGTTCGGCGACGAGTTCGGCCAGCCGTTCCGGGGAAGCCTGCTCGATCAGCAGGGCGGACGCGCCGGCATGAAGGGGAAACACCACCAACCCGCCGAGCCCGAAGGTGAAGGCGAGCGGTGGAGTGCCGGTGAAGACGTCGTCCTGGCGCGGCTTGAGGACGTGCCGGGAGAAGGTGTCGGCGATGGCCAGGACGTCCCGGTGGAAGTGCAGGGTCGCCTTCGGGTCTCCCGTCGTGCCGGACGTGAAGCCGATCAGGGCCACGTCGTCGCCGGCGGTGTCGACGCTGGTGAAGGTGCCGTCCTTGGCGGCGCAGCGCCCCGTCAGGTCCTGCGCGTCGTCGCCGCCATAGGCGAGGACCCTGAGGCCAGGGGTGTCCGCGGCATCGAGTTCGTCGAGAAGACGGTGATCGCACACGGCGACGGTCGGTCGACTGATGTCGTACAACTCGGAGAGTTCCACGGCGCGGAGCAACGGCATGGTGGTGACGACCACGCCCCCGGCCTTGAGCACTCCGACCCACGCGGCCACCAGCCAGGGGTTGTTGGGGCCTCGCAGGAGGACGCGGTTTCCGGGCTGAAGTCCGAGGTCCTCGGTGAGTACTTGTGCCACTTGATTGGCGCGGTGCAGCAGTTCGCCGTACGTCCACCGCTCGGTGGGGGTGAGCAGACAGGGGCGGTCGGCACCCCAGCGCGCGACGGCGTCGTCGAGCAGGCGCTGGGCGCAGTTGAGGCGGTCGGGGTACTGCAACTCCGGCAGGTCGAAGTGCAGTTCGGGCCAGAGGGGGAAGGGTGGCAACCGGTCGCGACAGAAGGTGTCGACGTGCGCGGACGGGGAGAGCTCCATGGGGCGCACCTCAATCTCGGGGGCAGCGGGGAGACTGGTGCAAGTATGTCGCTGAAATGACGGCAGTCAATAAAACTCGATAAATTTCTCTGCGGGTGGTGCGCCGCGCGTGGCCCCGAACGGCCCTGGACGGTCGTTTGGCCTTCGGTGGCACGGGCCGAGACCGCGGCATCCGAACGACAGTCGGGCCTCAAGTGGCGGGGATCCGAACCCTGACGACCTTTCCGGCGCCGCGGCGGAACGCGGTGAGGTCGCCGGACGCCTCGGCGACCAACAGGCCGACGATCATCAGCCCGCGGCCGCTCTCCGCGTCCGGCTCGGCCTCCTGGTCGAGGGGCGGCAGGGTGGGATCGTCGTCGGCGACTTCTAGCTGCAGTCGGCCGCTGTCCAGCGTGAGGGTGACGCGCAGTCGTTCGGTGACGGCCCCCGCGTGCCGCACGGCATTGGCGACGAGTTCACTGACGGCCAGCAGGAGCGTGTCCGCAACGTCCGGGGCGACGCGCCAGCCTTCGAGGACGGCGCCGACGCGCGCCCGCGTGCGGGGCACCGACGCGGTGGTCGGCGTCGGGAGCCGGTGAACGAAGCGATGGCGGCGAGGTGGGGTGGGCGCCGGCGGTGTCCAAGCCGGTGAGGCGTGTGCGGGGCGGTCCGGTGTGGCGGTGAGCATGGCGGGCTCCCGAGGGGAGGGCGACGACGTCACGCCGATCTCTCGTGTAACTGATCCGGCTGGTTCGCGGGTACTGGCGGCCTTGTTCGGGCGCTATCGTGTCGCCTAATCTGCTGTTACACGTGTAACGTAACAGCCTCGCGATGGCCGCACAAGGCATTTCGGACATACGACGCTTTGCTTGTCCTGGGGGGCGCCGAGGTGCGTGGGCCGACGCGTTCCCGTCGTGGCCACCAGCAAGAGGCACACCGCTGCTTCCCAGCCGAGCACCGGATCCAGGTTGATCAGAAAGAGGCAGACATGACGCAATCCCTCCCGGCCGCGGTGGACATGGAGTGGCCGCCGCCGCCCTTCCTCGCTCCCGCTCCGCCTTTGGCCGGCCACGACGGCGTACGACGGTTCGAAGGACTCACCTACGCGACGACGCCGGGGTACCGCCCTCGTCTGCTCGACGTCCACGTGCCCGCGGCTGAGAGCGCGGTGCCCGCTGTCGTCTGGATCCATGGCGGGGGCTGGCTGGAGGGCGACCGGCGCTATCCGCCGCCGACCGTTCCCGTCGATCTGTTGCACGGCGCGGTCCTGCGGGCGGGGCTCGCCCTCGTCTGCATCGACTATCGGCACAGCCTCGAAGCACCCTTCCCGGCGCAGCTGCACGACGCGAAGGCCGCGATCCGCTACGTCCGGAGGTATGCCGACACCTTCGGCATCGACCAGGACAGGATCGGCGTCTGGGGCGAGTCGGCGGGCGGTCACCTCGCCGCACTCGCGGGTCTTGTCGGTCCTGACGTTCCCGGGGGGCGGGAACTGGAAGGCGCCGAGGGAGTGGACGACGAGGACAGCGGCGTCATGGCCGTCGTCGACTGGTACGGAGTGTCCGAGCTGGGCTCCCTGCTCTCGCGCGCGCTGCCGCCCGCCCCGCCCGGAAAGGAGTACCCCAATCCGTTCACCGCTCTGCTGGGTGGCACCCCCGGGCAGCTGCCGGAGCGGTCCCGCGTCGCCAGCCCCGTCACCTATGCGACGGGCGCGGCGACGCCTCCGTTCCTGCTGGTTCACGGAACGGCGGACAGTCTGGTGCCGTACAGCCAGAGCGAGGTGCTCGCCGAGGCACTGCACAGGGCCGGTGGCGAGGTGACTCTCCTGCCCGTGGACGGCGCCGACCACATCTTCCTCGGAGCTCCGGACGTGACGCCGATCGTGACCGAGAGTGTCGCGTTTCTCGCCCGCCACCTGGGCGCCTGACCGCCACGGATGCCACTGCCCGCGGGGTGCCTTCCGAGGGTGCCCCGCGGGCGCGGCCGGTCCAAAGCCGGCGACTTCCCATTCCGCTTGGAGCCTGAACTCCGGCCGGATCGGCGTGCGTGCCAGATGTCGCGCGCCCAGCCGGAGTTCAGACACCGGCTCCTACGCTCGGCCGTGCCCCGCCGCGGCCGTGAGAGGTCCTCATGACGGCACCTTCGGCCACTCCTTCCGACACCACCGCGGTGTCACGCCATCGACGCTCCGCTCCTGTTCCCCCGTACCGCGCGGCACTCGCGCTCGGCCTGCTCTGCGTCCTGGCCACGGTGGCGCTGGCGCTCGTCGTCCACGCACATCCCGAGCGACCGCCCTTTCAAGCCCTCGACGATCGCTGGCTGCGCTGGATGGGAGGTCCTCGAAATGGCGTCTGTGCGGCCCTGGCCGCCGTGCTCAACTGGTTCGGCGGGCCGCTCGGCGTGATCGTCCCCGGGGCCCTGCTCCTGTTCCTCGCCGCCCGGAAGCGCTGGTGGTCCCTGCTCTATCTGCTCACCTCCTATCTGGTCGGCAACATGCTTGTCGTCCAAGTACTCAAGCACCTGGTGGACCGGCCGCGCCCGCCGCATCCACTGGTTCGCGTGGACCACGGCTCCTTCCCCTCGGGGCACGCGGCCGGCACGGCGCTCCTGGTGGTGGTCGTCGGCGCGCTGCTCGTGCCGGCGGCCCGCAGGCCCATGTGGTGGCTGGGCGGCACGCTGTTCACCTTGGCGATGATGTGGAGCCGCACCTGGCTCCACGCGCACTGGCTCAGCGACACGCTGGCCGGCGCCATGGCGGGCGCCGGCTGCGGCCTCCTGCTGTGGCGGGCCTTCGCGCCGCTGCTGCTCCGCGAGCGCAGCCCGGCGAACCGTGACACCGGGGTCCAGGAGCCGTGACGCGTCCTTCACGAGGACTGGCGGTGGACGAGAACGGGTTCCACGCCGAACTCGCCCGGCGCGTCGCCCCCCTCGATCAGCTCATGAAGAATGTCGGCGATCTGGCCCGGCGTGGGCAGATCCAGCCGGATGGTCGTGAGCGGAGGCTGCTGCAACACGGACACCAGCAGGTCGTCCGCCCCGACGATCGCCACTTCGTCCGGGACGGAGAACCCCGCGTCCTGAAGGGCGTGCAGCAGCAGGGCCGCGTATTCGTCGTTGTAGGCGAACACCGCGTCCAGACCGAGTGCCCGCCAGCGCCCGGCCAGCTCGGCCGCGGACTCCTGGGTGTATGCCATCTCCAGCGCGGTGACAGTCGCCGTGCTGCGGGCGGCGACGCTCTGCGCGCCGGCGAGCCGCGGCTCGGCGAACGTATCGAGCCCGCGCTCTCGCGGCATGATCACACCGATGGTGCGCCGCCCCTGGGAGACGAGATGGCCGGCGGCCACCGCACCGATGCGCGCGTGGTCGAACGGGATGGTCCGGACGCCCTCCACGGGCCGGGCGGCGCACGCGAGGAGGCCGCGGACGCCCGCTCGGCGCAGTACCTCGGCCGCCTGTGCGGTGAAACGATCGCCCTCCAGGGCGAACACCGCCGCGGGTCGGAGTTCCGCCCATGCCCGGGCGGCGGTGACCACATCGGAGAACCGGCCGGCATGCAGCACGGTGGTGTAGCCGTGACGTTCGAGCTCGCTCTGCAGATCGTCCAGCCAGGTGCTGACCAGACGGCCGATCGCCGAGACGGACGTGGGCAGCAGCACCAGATTGCTGCGCCCGGCGCGCAGCGAACGGGCCGCGGCATGCGGCACGTAGCCCAGCTGGTTCGCCGCGGCGAGCACCCGCGCCCTCGTACTGTCGCTGACCCGGTGCGTCTGAGTGTTGTTGAGCACGAAGGACACGGTGGCCCGTGAGACTCCCGCCAGACGGGCCACGTCCGCGCTGGTGACCGTCGGAGCAGCTGAATCCTTGGCCATGTCGTCCTTGCTCGTTCCCTCGGCACTTGTTCCTCTCCAGGTTACACGCGTTACTACATTTCGTTGACGAGCGTTTCGAGCCTGAAGGAGCGCGATGAATCCGGACAGACATGGTGAGTCGGGGCCCGATTGCCCGTACGTGACAGGCCCCTCGGCGCTGGGCGGTGCGCGGCTCGCGCGGGAACTGCCGGGTGTCTACGAACGACTGCGCACGCAGTGGGGGCCCATCGCCCAGATCGAGATCGCCCCCGGGGTGGCCGCCTGGCTGGTTCTGGGACACCGGGAGGCGCTCGACATCATCTGGAACGAAAGGCTCTTCTCCAGTGACCCACGACGCTGGAACCTGATCGCTCAGGGCCTGGTCCATGCGCAGGCGCCGCTGTCGGCGATGCTGGGCGCGCGTCCTGCCATCTCGCGCCTCGACGGGCAAGAGCACCGACGGCACCGCCGGGCCCTGACCGAGGCACTGGACCGTGTCGACGCGCCGAGGCTGCGCCGCATGGTCCACGACCAGGCGACCGCGCTGGTGGACGGCTGGGCAGCGCACGGCACGGCGGATGTCATGGCCCAGTACGCGCGGCCGCTCGTGTGGAGCGTGTTCGCACGGCTGCTCGGACTGACCCGCAGCTCGCTCACCGTGCTCGACACGTTGATCGGACACGTCCTGGAGGGCACCGACGCGGCCGTCCGCGCCGAGGCGGAGCTGCTGGAGGTGCTGGGGGTTCTCGTGACGAGCACGCGCGCCACGCCCGGACCGGACCTGGCGTCGTGGCTCGCCCACAGCTCAGGGCTGACGGTCCGGGAGATCACGCACAGCCTGATGGCTCTGCTCCTCGCCGGTGTGGAGAGCACGGTCAGCGCGATCGGCAATACCGTCCGGCTGTCGTTGACGGATGCGCGGTTGGGTGCCGCCTTGGCCGGGGGGCGTCTCACCGCTCCGGAGGCCGTCGAGCACGCGCTGTGGGCGGCCTCGCCGATGCCGAACATCGCCGGCCGTTGGGCGACGTCCGATGTCACTTTCGGAGGGTGCCGGATTCACGCCGGGGACCTGCTCATCCCCTGCCTGGCCGCCGCCAACGCCGATCTCGGTGTCCAGGGCGCGGGGGCCTCCGGCAATCGCGCGCATCTGGCCTGGGGAACGGGTGCCCATGGCTGTCCCGCCAAGGAAGTCGCCCGCCTCGTCGCCGCCACGGCCGTGGACACCTTGCTGGTCCGGCTGACCGGTATCCGCCTCACCGTCCCGGATTCCGCCCTGCGATGGCGCCCCTCCCTGTGGTGCGGTGCGCCGTCCCAGCTACCGGTCCGGTTCACCGCCTCCGGCACACGGGCCGCCGCACCGCCGCCCTCGCTCGCCCTCATGGCCGTACCGGAAAGGAGAAGGGACGACACGGGGGAGGGGGAAGCTCCGCCGCGCTGGGGCTGGTGGGATTCGCTCGCGGGGTGGTGACCGGCGCCGCGGGAGGAACGGGGCGCGGTCTCGGGTACGGGGGAGCCCCGGGCCGTAGCCCGGGGCTCTCTGCTTCGGCTCGACCAGGGAGTTGCCGACGCTGTTGGTGATCAGGAGGAGACCAAAGGGCACGTGTAACAACAACAGGTCAGCGAAGGGACCGGTCGATGCCCTGTGCCCCTCCGGGCCCTCGTCGGCGCAGTTGGCGCGCGTCCGCCGCCAGGTCGCCGACCGCCGTGGTGACGGAGTCGAAGCGCATCGTGGTGCGCGTCTTCAGGTCGTACGGATCCCAGTGCGGGAGGCCGGGGTGGTTGGGATCGCCGGTGCGGATGAACGAGATCCATGCCTGGTGCATGGCCCGGGCCAGTCCGTCCCTGGCGGCGGGCTCGATGGCCTCGAGGAAGGGCGCGCCGGACCACTGGTCGAAGTTGTCGAAGACGAAGGGCAGTTCCAGGCAGTGCGCGGCGCGGAGTCTGCCGTCGAGGGCGGGCGTCGGGAAGTCGAACTGGTACGTCCGCACCGGCCGCCCGAGAGCGGCCCGGGACTCGGCCAGTTCCAGGCTCGGCCCGCGGAAGAGCTCGTCTGTGATCAGGTCCATCAGGACGTCCACGGGCCGGGCTCCGGGCCGTTTCCGCTCGTATGCGGTGTACACGTCCGCAGCATCGCCCTCGGACGTCTCCGCGATCCTGCCGATCACCTGCTCCTTGGTCGCCTTCGCGTATTCCGCGTCCAGGGCGAAGCCGAAGTTGGCCTCCTCCCGGGTCCAGCCGATCAGTACGTCGATGTCCTTCGCGGCCCCGTGCAGGAGCGCGTCGACCGGGTGACGGGTCAGCGTGACGCCGTCGCGCACCGGGAGGAAAGGAGTGGGCCAGTAGCCCCACCGCGACGTGCGGCCGAACAGTCCTGCGGCCGCCTCGATCAGCCGCGGCCAGGGCAGGGCGCGGAGCTCGTCGACACCCTTCACGCCGGCGATCTCCAAGTAGGCGGCCGTCCGCTCCCGATACTCGTCGCGTGACGGAAGGCGCAGGCCGAACGGCGGACTCTGCAGGATGACGCGGCGGAACAGGCCAGGGGCTTCGGGATGAGCGGCCAGCGCTGACGTGGACAAGGCGCCGCCCGACTGGCCGGCGACGGTCACGTTCCCCGGATCACCGCCGAGGCGCGCGATGTTGTCGTGCACCCAGCGCAGCGCGGCGAGTTGGTCGGAGAACCAGATGTTGCCCGGCTCCGGTTCCGCTCCGTCCGTCTCGTCGAAGCAGAGATAACCGAGCGGGCCGAGGCGGTAGTTGATCGTGACGACCACCAGGTCGCCATGGCGCGCGAAGGTCTCCCCGGAGTAGTGAGGAAGGTTGCCGGACCCCGAGACGAAGCCGCCGCCGTGGATCCAGACCAGCACCGGGCGCGCCGCGTCGTCGGCGGCCGGTGTCCAGACGTTGAGGGTCAGGCAGTCCTCGTCGAAGGGCGGGAATCCATGACCGCCCAGTACGGGATCGCCGCCCTCCGTGAACATCTGCGGTGCGCTCCGACCGTACCGGGTCGCATCCCGTGTGCCGTCCCAGCCCGCGTGGGGCCGGGGCGGGCGCCATCTCAGCGTGCCGACCGGGGGCTCGGCGTAGGGCACCCCTTTGAACACCGCGACACCGCCCTCGATGGTGCCCCGCAGTCGGCCGGCGGGCAGTTCCACGACGGGCGGAACGTTGGCTCGTGCTTCAGTCATGGCATTTCCTTTCTTGATCGGCGCTTCACCTGCTTGAGGGGGCAGGAAGCAGGGGCCGACGGCAGGTCGACGCCAGAGGGTGGGCGGCGCGGATCCGCTGTTCGTGGAGGCGAGACCACGCGGTCGTCGATCGGGCGAGGTCAAGCGGGGCCGTCTCGCAGTCGAGGCGCTTGAGGGGCCGCTGGGGGGGGCGGGTCGAGACATGTCGCCGTGGGTGAAGCTCTGCCGACGAAGCCCTCAGTCGAGTATGGCGTAACTGTGACGGTCGACACAAGAGCTCGATGCAGGACCTTACGCCATCGAGTTACACGTGCAGCGTCGTAGCCTCGCTAGGGGTCTGCGGGGGTTCGGTTCCGTCTCCCGCGAACTCTGGCGCTAAGCCGTCCGGGGTGCTAAACAAGCGCTACACGCCGTTGTAACACGTGTAACCGACTCAGGCAGGGCGGTCTGCCCCTGCTCCCCAGCAGAGCGCTCTTCAGCCCCCTTCCCACGCCACATCGCCGCTCCCTCCTCCAGGAGTCGACATGCCTGTCCCCACCCGCTCGCGCGCGGTCGGCGCGCCCCACGGATTCCGGTGGTCGCCGTGATCGAAAAAGAACTCATCCAGTCCGAAGCGACCGCGACGACCCCCGCTCCGCGGCAGCGCGGACTCATGCTGCTGCTCCTGCTCGCCAACGCCTCCATGCTGTCCGTCTACATGGGCGTCGGCGCAGTCCTCATACCGACACAGATCGCGTTGATCGACCCGGCCAACAAGGTCGCCGTACTCGGCGTGGTGGGTGGCGTGAGCGCGGTCTTCGCCACCGCGTTCAACCCGATCGCGGGTGCCCTTTCCGACCGGACGGGGCGGCGGAACCCCTGGATCCTGGGCGGTGCCCTGGCCTCACTGGCCGGCCTGGCGTTCCTCGGCAGTGCGCACACGGCACTGCTGGTCGGCATCGGATGGTGTCTGGTGCAGGCGACGATGAACATCTATCAGGCCGCGGTCACTGCCGTGGTGCCCGACCGGATCCCGGTGGCACGCCGCGGCACGGCTTCCGCCCTCGTCGGGCTGGCGCTGCCGATCGGAGGCACCGCCGGCGTGATGATCGCCTCGCAGATGACGGGCCGTCTCGGCACGGGCTATCTCGTGCTCGGGGCCATCGCGGCCGGTGCGGCGGTCCTGCTCAGCACCTTGTGCCGTGATGTGCCCCGGGCGGTGACCCCTCCGTCCGTGCCCCGGCGTGAACGGATCGCCGCCTTCCTGTCCGCAATGGCCAGCCACGACTTCCGGTGGGCCTTCATCGGCCGTGCGCTCATGGTCCTCGGCTACTTCTCCGTCGTCGGATACCAGCTGTACATTCTGGGCGACCACATCGCGCTTCCCGCAGGCCTCGACCCCGCCGAGGCGATAGCAGTTCTCACCCCGGTCCAGATGGCGGCCATGGCCGTGTCCACCGTCGTCGGTGGCGTTCTCTCCGACCGCTGGAACCGGCGGAAGATATTCGTCGGAGCCTCGGCCGCGCTCGCGGGTGTGGTGATGGCCGTGCCCGTGATCAGCCCGACCTGGACAGGCATGCTGGTGTTCAGCGCGCTCAACGGTCTGGGCTTCGGCTGCTTCATGGCGGTGGACACGGCGGTGGTCACGCTCGTCCTTCCCCGAGCCGAGGACGCCGCCCGCGACATGGGCGTACTCAACATCGCCAACGCCGGTCCGCAGATCATCGCCCCGTTCGTGGCCTCCGCCGTCGTGACCCTGTTCGGCGGCTACACGGCGCTGTTCCTCGTCGGCGGCGCCCTGTCGCTGTTGGGAGCGCTGGCCATCGCCCCGATCCGCGGCGTTCGCTGACCTCTCCCGGATTCCGCTGTGCCTCGGGGACCGGGTCCGAGCACGGCCCCGGCGGGCGCGCGTGCAGCGTGGTGCGCCCGCCCGGAGCCTTCCCGTCCTTCATGGACCCGCCGTACCTTCCCCTCCCCTCCTCCCCCCCCAGCCGAACTCCACCTTAAGGAGCGCCTCGTGCGACGCAAGCAAGTTCTGCCCCTGGCCGCCCTGCTGCTCTGCGCGCCCGCCGTTTCCGGGACGGCACCCGCTGCCGCGGCCGCGCAGGCCGATCCGCCGCGGATCCTGCTCACCAACGACGACGGCTACAACGCCCCAGGGATCCGGATCCTGTTCGAGCGCCTTACGGCAGCCGGGTACGACGTCACCATCGTTGCCCCGCTCACCAACCAGAGCGGTAGCGGGACAAAGATGCTGAGTGCCCCGAGCGTGACGGTCAGGCATCCCGAGCCGCGGGTATGGGCCGTGGACGGCACCCCTGGCGACTCGGTGGCCTTCGGCCTCTCCGAGGTCTTCGCCGACGGGGCGCCCGACCTGGTGATTTCCGGTACCAACTTCGGCCCCAACGTGGCTGCTCTGGCCACCCACTCGGGCACGGTCGGCGGTGCCGTGGCGGCCCTGGAACAGGGCGTCCCGGCGATCGCGGTGAGCACCGGCGGGCTCTCTGCCCCGGCCCCCGAACCCACGCTCAACGCGATGCGACCGACCAGTGACTTCACGGTTGGTCTCATCGACCGGCTGCGTGCCCACGCGAAGTCCGGGCGGCTGCTGCCGGAGGGGGTGGGCCTGAACGTCAACTACCCCGTGATCGGTGCGGACGGCAAGGGCATCGCCCATGGCTCCTCCGTCACGACCCAGGACCCGCAGCCCTTCCTCAAGGCCGACTTCACCGACTCCGGCGACGGCACGTGGAAGGTGAGCGTGCACGTGGTTCCCCGGCCGGCCGCTCCGGGCGGGGATGTGGAAGCGGTCGGCGACGAAGAAGTGTCGATCACACCGATAGCCGCCAACTGGAACACCGGACGGGCTGACTTCGGTAGGACAGCCGCGCTGCTCGCGGGTCTGCGCCCGTGACGAAGCGGGCCACGAACGCAGGCGCACCACCCGTCATCGACCTGCTGGAGGCAAGAAGAATGAAGGGGCTGAGCGTGGCCAGGTGGTCAACCGGTCTGCCTGCGCGGTCAACAGGCCTGACTCTGACGCTCGTTCTCGCCGCACTTCTCGCACAGCTACTGCCCGCCTCCAAGGCGATTGCCGACCCGGCGCCCGCGCGTCCGATCGTCTCCATCGACGACGGGCGTCTCGCCGGGCGGATACACGACCGCGCCGACGAGTTCCTGGGCATTCCCTACGCGGCCGCGCCGGTCGGAAACCTGCGCTTCCGCCCACCGCAACAGCCTCCACGGTGGAGCGGCGTACGGGACGCGGTGCACCAAGCGCCGGCCTGCCCGCAATTCTCCCCCTACGGACTGCGCGATCCCCGGGCCGTCAGCGAGGACTGCCTCGACCTCGACGTGTACCGACCGCTGGACACCCGGCCGGGCGACCGGTTGCCGGTGTTGTTCTGGATGCACGGCGGCGGCTACAGCCAGGGCACCGGAACCCAGTTCGGCGGCCGCACCATGGCGGACCTCACGCACACCGTCGTCGTCTCCATCAACTACCGGCTCGGCCAACTCGGATATCTGGCACTGCCCGAGCTCACGCGGGAGAACCTCCTCGGGAGCGGCTCGTACGGGCTGATGGACCAGATCGCGGCCCTGCAGTGGACCCGCGCCAACATCGCGGCCTTCGGTGGCAACCCGGCGAACATCACGATCTCGGGGCAGTCCGCCGGCGCCGCTTCGGTCTGCGCGATGCTCGCCGCACCGCGGACGGCCGGTCTGTTCACCCGCGCCGTCCTGCAGAGCGGGCCCTGCACCCTGATCGCGGCCCCCAGCTCTGCCCAGGCCGCTGAGGCCGGCCGGGACTACGCCACCGCGGCGGGCTGCCCAAACTCGGCGACACGCGCCGTGTGCCTGCGCGACGCCTCCCTCACCGACCTCATCGCCGCCGCCCGCGCCCGGCCGACCTCCGGCCCGGCGTACGGCGACCGGCTGCTGCCCGCCCAGCCGTCGGACGCCATCGCCGCCGGCGCCTGGAACAAGGTGCCCGTCGTGATCGGCAGCACCCGCGCCGAAAGCCGGTTCTTCGTCGCGCTGACGCAGCCGTACCTCACGGCAGAGGAGTACGTGGAGGGGATCAACGCGATGTACGGCCCGGCAGGGCCACAGGTGCTGGCCCGTTATCCGCTGTCCGACTACCCCTCTGCGTACCTCGCGATGTCCGCGGTCTCCACCGACTCCACCTTCGCCTGCCACACGCTCGAGTCAGCCCGGGTCTTCGCGGCACAAGTGCCCACCTACGCCTACGAATTCGACGATCCGAACTCGCCGACCCTGTACGGAGCCCAGGTCCCGGGGGTGGACATGGCCAACGCACACAGCGCCGAACTCGCCTACCTGCACGACTTCACCATGTCCGATCGGCCGCTCACCCCCATCCAGGTAACCCTCGCCAACCGTATGAAGAGCCACTGGGCAGCCTTCGCCCGCACCGGGAACCCGAACACGCCCGGCCAGGCCCACTGGCCGAAGTTGGGCCCCCGGTACACCGTGCTCGCGCTGAAACCCCAGGGCGACCACATTTCGACAGGGTTCGCCGACGAACACCACTGCGCCTTCTGGACGCTCGTCACTTCTCAGGGCAGTCCCCTCGCCAGTGGACCCTCACCGAGCAGTTGGTGAACTGCTGCGGGTCAGATGCCGATGCGTCACCGCGCTCGCGCGCCCCCGCCTCAGCGGATGTCCGGCAGGGGGCGCCGGGCGATGTCCCGGGCCTCGTCCCTCGGGACGCCCAGCATGTGCAGGAGCATCTCCGCCATGTTCTGGGCGGCCTCGTCCCTGTCGATGTCGGGCCGGCTGCAGCCCAGTTGCAGGAGCCCCAGCAGGCTCCCGCCCAGCACGGACAGGGCGACGGCGGGGGCGTCCACTACGAAGCGGCCGGAGGTCACACCTCGCTCCAGGTCGCGCAGAGCCCAGGGTGCCAGGCCGCGGGCGGAGTGGATCTGGCCGAGTCCCCGGTGGCGCAGGATCTCCATGATCTCCGGGTGGGACTCGGCCATTCCGGCGCTGAGCCGAACGCCCGCCGAGACGAGTTCGGCGGGGTCTTCGAGGCCACTCAGATGGCCGTCGACGGCCTCGCCGTACTCAGCGAGGGCGTCCGTCACGGCCGCGTCGAACAGGTCCGCCTTCGACTCGAAGTGGTTGTAGAAGGAGCCGAAGCCCACGTCCGCGCGCTCCGCGATCGCCTGGATGCTCACACTGGTGTCGCCGGACTCGGCCAGGATCTGCCGGGCCGCCCGGACGAGTGCCTGCCGGGTCGCGGCGCGGCGTCGTTCGAACCGGTTGCCGGGCGGAGCTGACGTCGTCATGCGCCAAGGCTAGCAACACCCTCATTCCTGAGGGATTCATCATTTCTCCCCGGCCAACCCCTTGGGGCGCCGACGCAGCCGCGCCCGGCCGGACGACGGTGACCGAGCGCCGCTTCACCTCACGGCCGCCGTCCGCGCGCGCCGGTCGCCGTCGTCACGCGCCCCCTGCCGTCCAAGCTCCTGCACCGACAGCGCGCGAGGCCGTATCGGATCACACCGATACGGCCTCTTGACCGTTCCGGGCTCGGAGCGGAGCGGTCAGCCCAGGTCCAGGACCGCCGTGAGGGCCTCCCGCAACGCCGTGTCGGGGTCCGCTGAGGGCCCTTCGGATCGCCATGCGACGAACCCGTCGGGGCGGACCAGCACGGCGCCGTCCTCGGTGACGCCGTGGACCTCTGCCCAGTCCGTATCGCCCGCGGGGGACAGCTCGGCGTCGGGGCCGTTGCCGATCCGGTACGAGTCGAGCGGTACGGACAGTCGTTTCGCGACGCCCCTCGCCGCGTCGTGCCACGCGCCGGCGCCGCTCGCGGAGCTCAGCAGCACCAGGGACCGCTCGTACAGGTCGAGGGTGGAGATCCGGGTGCCGGAGCGGTCCAGCCACATGTGCGGCGCCCGGCTGCCGGGCTCGCCCGTCAACCGCATGCCGTCGGGCACGACCGGAATGGCCGGATCGGCGCCCAGGACCGCGCCACGCGTATAGCGGTAGCACAGCGCCACGTTGAGGATTCCGCCCTTCCTGCCGCCGGGGCCGCCGCCGGCTCCAGGTGCGGGAGAGTACCCCGGGTGGCTGTGCTCGACCGAACGCGTCGAGGCGCGTGCGCTCGTCGCCTCCGCGACCGGGCGGCGTTCCATGTCGTAGGACTTCAGCAGCCCGGGGCCGGCCCAGCCGCCCAGCACGGCGGCCAGCTTCCAGGCCAGGTTGTGCGCGTCCTGGATACCGGTGTTGGACCCGAACGCCCCGGTGGGGGACATCTCATGGGCGGAGTCACCGGCGAGGAACACCCGGCCGTCGCCGTAGCACTCGGCGACCCGCTCGGCGGCGTGCCAGGCGGCTCTGCCGGTGATCTCCACATCGAGGTCCGGCACTCCCGTGGCCCGCCGGATGTGCTGCGCGCACCGCTCGTCGGTGAACTCCTCCAGCGTCTCGCCGTGTTCGGGGTGCCAGGGAGCGTGGAACACCCAGTGCTCCTTGTTGTCGACCGGCAGGAGCGCCCCGTCCGCCTCCGGATCGGTCAGGTAGCAGACGATGAAACGCCGGTCGCCGACCACGTCCGCGAGGCCGCGGGAGATGAACGTGACGCTCACGTTGTGGAACAGGTCGCCCGGACCGCTCTGCCCGATGCCGAGCCGCTCGCGCACGGGGCTGCGCGGGCCGTCCGCCGCGACGAGGTAGTCCGCTCGGATGGTGGTGTGCTCACCGGTCTCCCGGCTCTTGACCTGCGCGGTCACCCCTTTGCCGTCCTGCTCGAACGACATCAGCTCCGTGGAGAACCGCAGGTCTCCGCCCAGCTCCCGCGCGCTCTTCAGCAGTACCGGCTCGAGGTCGTTCTGGCTGCACAGACACCAGGCGCCGGGGCTGAAGCGCTTGAGCCCGTCGCCCGGGTCGATCTCCTTGAACAGCCACTCGCCGGCATCGCCCACCAGGGTCGGCGTCTGCAGGATGCCGTGGTTGTCGGCCAGGACCGACGCGGCGTCCTTGATGCGCTGCTGAACCCCGGCCACCCGGAACAACTCCATCGTGCGCACGTTGTTGCCGCGCCCGCGTGGATGGATCGAGGTGCCCGAGTGGCGTTCGACGAGGATGTGCGGCACTCCGAGTCGCCCCAGGAACAGCGAGGTGGACAGGCCCACCAGAGAGCCGCCGACGATGAGGACGGGCGTGTGGTGACCGACCTCGCCGGCCTCTTCCAATCGGTTCATTTTCTTGCCTCCAGCGTCACCTGCGAGGTGAGTCAGGGATGGGATGCAGATTCCATGCCCTTTGCGGACGGGTTCGCTCGCTCGGAGCACCCAGATGGCCCGCGGTTCACTCGCCCGCCTCGTGGAAGTCGCGCGCACCGCGGCTCCCGTCAACGATCGGCACATGACGACCGCGGCTATCCGCATACGACGGTCGTTCCTGACATTCCGTGAAGAAGAGAAAGGTGTGCCGGATGACCACTTCGGGACGCATATCGCAGTCGGCCTTCGACGGTTCCAAGCTGCGGGTGATCCTGCTGCTGGACCTGTACGAAGGTGCCCAGCAGCAGTTCCTCGACGCGTACGAGCACATGCGCAATCAGGTCGCGTCGGTCCCCGGACACATCAGTGACCAGCTCTGCCAGTCGATCGAGAACCCGTCGCAGTGGCTCATCACCAGCGAGTGGGAGAGCGCCCCGCCCTTCCTCGCATGGGTGAACAGCGAGGAGCACGTCGAAACGGTCAGGCCGATGCACAGTTGCGTCCGGGACACCCGGTCGATGCGCTACAGCATCCTCCGCGAGACCACCCCCGCCCAGCCGCTCAAGTCGGAGTCGGCCAAGGCGGGCAGGCAGGTGGCGGCCCGCGTCGGCGACGGCGTCGCACGCCACGCCCTCACCTTCACCGTCAAGCCGGGCTCCGAGTCGAAGGTCGCGGAGATCCTCGCCGGGTACCAGTCACCCCAGGCCCAGGTCGACGACACGACGCGGCTGCGCCGCACCTCGCTGTTCATGCACGGCAACCGCGTCGTGCGGGCCGTGGAGGTGGAGGGCGACCTCCTCGCGGCACTGCGTCACGTCGCCCGTCAGCCCCAGGTGCGAGCGGTCGAGGAGGCCATCAACCCGTACCTGGAACAGGACCGGGACCTGACCGACGCCGACTCGGCACGGGTCTTCTTCACCCGGGCCGCGCTCCCAGCCGTGCACCATGTGGTGTCCGGCCGCGAGGTACCCGCCGACCTGCGCCGGCACGCGCTGTACTACCCGGCCAAGGCGGGCTGCGGCATGGAGCTGGCCCGGTTTCTCGCCCACCAGGACGAGGCCGCGGCGGACGACCCGGACAACCCGGTGTACGGCAGCACCGTCTTCCAGCGCGACGACATCGTGGTGCGCCTCATCGACATCACCGGCGAGCTCGACGTCGAGCCCGTCGCCTCGCTCGGACTGACGGGCACCCAGAAGGGCGCGGAACTGGAGCGCCTCCTCGACGGCGCCGCGATCGGCGTCGAGGGCTCGCTGCAGACGGAACGCAACGTCAACCGCCTCCTGTCGCACGCCGACATGATGCCGATCACCGACCGCAGCGCGGCGGATTCCTGACGGACACCCTCGGCCGGTGTCCGCGGCCGATCCACCCGGACGTCACTGCTCCACCCGGAGGTATCAACCATGTTCAAGCAGCATCCACGCATCGTGGACCTGAGCGAGACGGAACCCAACCGCAGGCGCGGAGGTGACATCCGAGCCATGCTCACGCCCGCCACGGCGGGTTCCACCAGCGGCTTCATGGGCCTGGCCATCGTCCAGCCCGGCGAGCGCATCGGCGAGCACTACCACCCGTACTCCGAGGAGTTCGTGTACGTCGTCACGGGCGCCCTGGAGGTGGATCTGGACGGCGAGACCCATGCCCTCAAGCCCGATCAGGGCCTCCTGATCCCGATCAACATGCGCCACCGGTTCCGCAACGTCGGCGACACGGAAGCCCGCATGGTCTTCCACCTGGGCCCACTCGCGCCGCGTCCCAGCCTCGGCCACGTGGACACGGAGGGGAGCGACGACACCGCGCCCGGCCGAGAGTTCGCCGCCGCCGGGCGGGACCTGTCCGCGACTGACCACGGACAGTCGTCCGAGCGAAGTGGGGCCATAAAGTGACGCGGCGGGTGGCCGTCACCGGTATCGGTGTGGTCGCTCCGGGCGGCACCGGGGCAACGGCGTTCTGGGACCTCCTCTCCAACGGCCGTACCGCCACCCGCGGCATCACGCTGTTCGATCCCGCGGGGCTGCGCTCGCGCATAGCCGCCGAATGCGACTTCGACCCGGCGGCGCACGGCCTGGACCCGGAGCTGAGCCAGCACGCCGACCGGTACATCCAGTTCGCCGCGGTCGCCGCCGCGGAAGCCGTACGCGACTCCGGACTCGACACCGGCCGGGAGGACCCATGGCGCGTCGGAGTCTCGCTGGGCAGCGCCGTGGGCGGCACCACCCGCCTGGAACACGACTACGTCCAGGTCAGTGAGGGAGGCCGGCGGTGGGACGTGGACCACCGCGCGGCCGACCCGAAACTGCACCTGGCGTTCTCGCCCAGCACGCTCGCCTCGGTCGTCGCCGAGCAGTTCGGCGCCCAGGGACCGGTGCAGACCGTCTCCACCGGCTGCACCTCCGGCCTCGACGCGGTCGGCTACGCCTTCCACACCGTCGAGGAGGGCCGAGCGGACGTCTGCATAGCCGGGGCGTCGGACTCGCCGATATCCCCGATCACCATGGCCTGCTTCGACGCCATCAAAGCGACGTCGCCCAACAACGACGACCCCGAGCACGCCTCCCGGCCCTTCGACGCCCACCGCAACGGCTTCGTCATGGGCGAGGGCGCGGCGGTACTGGTCCTGGAGGACTACGAGCACGCCCGAGCCCGCGGCGCGCACGTGTACTGCGAGATCAGCGGCTACGCCACCTACGGCAACGCCTACCACATGACCGGTCTGACCAGCGAGGGGCTGGAGATGGCCCGGGCGATCGACACCACGCTCGACCAGGCCCGCCTCGACCCCACGCTGATCGACTACGTCAACGCGCACGGCTCGGGCACCCGGCAGAACGACCGGCACGAGACCGCCGCGGTCAAGCGGTCGCTGGGCGAGCACGCCTACAAGACGCCCATGAGCTCCATCAAATCCATGGTGGGGCACTCGCTGGGCGCGATCGGCGCCATAGAGGTCGTCGCCTGCGTCCTCGCCCTCAAGCACCAAGTGGTGCCGCCGACGGCGAACTACGAAACTCCCGACCCCGAGTGCGACTTGGACTACGTGCCGCGCACCGCACGCCCGCGGAAGCTGAACAACGTGCTCTCCGTAGGCAGCGGATTCGGCGGATTCCAGTCCGCTGTGCTCCTGACCGGGCCGGGTGGGAGGACACGATGAGCACTCAGCGCCCCCGGCGCGCGGCCATCACCGGCATCGGTGTGATCGCGCCCAACGGATTGCGCGCCGACGCCTACTGGAAGTCCATCAAGGAAGGCCTCGGCGTTCTGGACCGGATCACCCGCGAGGGATGCGAACACCTGCCGCTCCGCATCGCGGGCGAGGTCCGCTCCTTCGACGCCGCGGCCCTCATCGAGGAACGCTTCCTGGTCCAGACCGACCGCTTCAGCCACTTCGCCATGGCCGCGGCCGCCCTCGCCCTCGACGATGCCGGCCTCAGCCGCGGTGACCCCGCGGAGCCGTTCGACATCGGCGTGGTCACCGCGGCCGGCTCCGGAGGCGGCGAGTTCGGACAACGAGAGCTCCAGAAGCTGTGGGGACAGGGGTCCCGGTACGTGGGCCCGTACCAGTCCATCGCCTGGTTCTACGCCGCCAGCACCGGCCAGATCTCCATCCGCAGCGGCTTCAAGGGGCCGTGTGGCGTGGTCGCCAGCGACGAGGCGGGTGGCCTGGACTCCATCGCGCACGCCGCCCGGGGCGTACGGCGCGGAACCGGCGTGATGGTCGTCGGAGCCGCGGAGGCGCCCCTCGCCCCCTACTCGATGGTCTGCCAGCTCGGATACCCCGAGCTCAGCACCGTCGACGACCCCGAACGCGCCTACCGCCCCTTCACCAAGGGAGCCTGCGGATTCGTCCCCGCGGAGGGCGGCGCCATGCTCGTCGTGGAGGACGAGAGCCGTGCCCGCGAACGCGGCGCGGCCGTCCGGGCCACCGTGGCCGGCCACGCCGCCACGTTCAGCGGCGCCTCCCGCTGGGAGCGGTCCCGAGAGGGACTCGCCCACGCGATCCAGGGCGCCCTCGACGAGGCCGGCTGCGCCCCGGAGGAGATCGACGTCGTGTTCGCCGATGCTTTGGGCGTACCGGAGGCGGACCGCGCCGAAGCCCTGGCCATCGCCGATGCCCTGGGAGCGCACGGTACCCGCGTGCCCGTCACGGCACCCAAGACCGGAATGGGCCGGACCTACTGCGGGGCGCCCGTACTGGACACCGCGGCCGCGGTGCTCGCGATGGAGCACGGCCAGATACCCCCCACCCCCAACGTGTTCGACATCTGCCACGACCTCGATCTGGTGATGTCGCACGCTCGCCCCGCCGAGCTGCACACGGCCCTGGTCCTCAGCAGGGGACTGATGGGCTCCAACGCGGCGCTCGTAGTGCGCCGCGGAGGCGACTTCGCCCGGTAGGACCGGGCGGAAGGGAGAACACACCGATGATCACCACCGAAGTGACCTTCGCCGAACTGTCCGCGCTGATGAAGAAAGCGGCCGGTGTCACCGTCGACCCCAAGAGGCTCGAGCAGGAGTCGCAGATCCCGTTCGGCACCCTCGGCCTCGACTCGCTGGGCCTGCTGGGCATCGTCGGCGAGCTGGAGAACCGCTACAGCCTGCCGCTTCCCCCCGACGCGGAGCGCTGCAAGACGCCCCGTGAGTTCCTCGACCTCGTCAACAACACCCTCACCTCTGGAGCCTGAAGTGGCAGGACACACCGAGAACAGCATCACCGTCGACGCCCCTCTCGACCTCGTCTGGGACATGACCAACGACATCGAGAACTGGCCGCAGCTCTTCAGCGAGTACGCGTCCGTGGAAGTGCTCTCCCGCGAGGGCGCCGCGACGACCTTCCGGCTGACCATGCACCCGGACGAGAACGGCCAGGTCTGGAGCTGGGTCTCGGAACGGATCACGGACCGCGACGCGCGGACCGTCCGGGCCCGCCGCGTCGAGACGGGACCCTTCGCCCACATGAACATCCTGTGGACGTACAAGGAGACCGCGAAGGGCACCGAGATGCACTGGACGCAGGACTTCGCGATGAAGCCCGACGCTCCGGTCGACGACGCCTGGATGACGGACAACATCAACCGCAACTCCCGTACGCAGATGGCTCTCATCCGGGACCGGATCGAGAAGGTCGCCCGCGACCGCCGGACCGCGCCCGTCATGCCCGGCTGACGCCGGCTCAGGAAGGACACGCGATGCACCACGCCCTGATCGTCGCCCGCATGGCGCCCCACTCGGCGCCGGCGATCGCCGACGTGTTCGCCGCCTCCGACAGCGGCGAACTCCCGCACCTGGTCGGCGTCAACCGGCGCAGCCTCTTCCAGTTCGGCGACGTGTACCTGCATTTCCTCGAAGCCGACCAGGACCCGGCGCCCGCCATCGCCAAGGTGGCCGGACACCCCGAGTTCCGCAGCGTCAGCGAGAAGCTGTCGGCCTACGTCAGCGCCTACGACCCCCAGACGTGGCGCAGTCCCAAGGACGCCATGGCGCACTGCTTCTACCGCTGGGAGCGGGACGCCGCTTCCTGAGCGAGCGCCCGGAGACGGACTGAGGCCGCCGGCCCCGCGACAGTCGCGGGGCCGGC
>NZ_JBEZKJ010000042.1:0-69531 GCF_040651675.1 Streptomyces sp. NPDC048415
CGTCGCCGTCGCCGTCGCCGTCGCCGTCGCCGTCGCCGTCGCCGTCGCCGTCGCCGTCGCCGTCGCCGTCGCCGTCGCCGTCGCCGTCGGCGTCGCCGTCGGTGTCGCCGTCGGTGTCCTCGTCCTTCGGCCCCTGTGCGGCGGGGGCCCCCGGTGTGTCGGCGGCCGGTTCGGGGGCCTCCTGCCTGAGGCGACGGCAGGGTGGCGGGCAGCATGCGCAGTCCGGACGGGTCGGTGGTGGCGGCGAGCAGGGCCGGGAAGATGTCGCCGCTGGCATCCGCTGCCGATGCCGCTGCCGCTGCCGGCGCAGGGTTCGTGCCGGTGGCGGAGGCGGGCCGGGTGGATTCCTCGGGCTGGGGCTGGTGCACCTGGTCGGGCTCGTTGGGGACGGTTTCCCACGGGCCCTGCGCCGGGTGTGCCGGCTGCGAGGAGACCATGAGTGCGGTGGTGATCTGAAGGTAGGCGGCGTGCTGCAGGCGCTGCACTGTGATGTCGGTGCCGGCCGTATCGAGGTGCTGCGGGTCGCTGAGTGAGGTGTTGATGATTTCCGCCTCCGGGAAGTGCGCGGCGGCGGTGTGCGCCGGGGCGATGAGGGTGACGGGAAGGGTTCCGGCTTTGTCGATGAGGTCGGCGAATTCCCATGCGGTGTCCGGGTGCAGCGGCGATGCGGACAGCAGCAGGTAGGGCTGATGCTCGGTTTCGGGCAGTTGGTGAGCTTCCAGCAGCCGTTCGCTCAGGTCGCGCAGCGCGTGCTGGGCGTGGCGCATGTGCGCGATCCGTGCGGTGGGCAGCAGTTGCGGCAGGTCCTCGCCGAATCCCACCGTGACGACCTCGACGTTGCCTGCCCAGGGGCTCATCGCGTACTCCAGGGCGAGGGAGGTGCATACCTCGGTGATGTGGAGGGGATTGCCGTCCAGTAGAAGGGCGGGCAGCCGGGCGAGGTTGAGCAGTAGAAGGTCACCGCCTTGGGTGCTGCCGGCTGTGACCAGTCCCGGGTACGGTGCCGCCACGTCGCGGGCGGCCTCTTCGTCCAGCAGGGCGGCGTCGGCGGGCAGGACCCACCAGCCGGTCTTCCCCGCGACGAAGGGCGCCTGCGGCTGCTGGGCCAGGTCCTCGGGCAGTACCTCCAGGGTGCGGGCACCGATCCGCGCGGCCCGCACACCCGGCAGGACCGCAGCAGCCTCCTGCTGAGCAGCCTGGTGGGCCATGGTCCGCAGGGCTACATCCAGGCGGGCGGCGCCGCCCGGGTTCGCGGCCGCCGCCAACTGGGCCTCCGCCGGGGAGGTCTTTGCCGCGATGGCGATCTTCTCGCCCGGCTTGCGGCGGCGCCGCTGCAGCATCCGGCGCACGGCGAGAGCGCCGGTGATGGCGGCGGCCAGCAGCGCACCGGCGCCCACCACCGTGCGCAGGTTCAGCGGACCGTGCGCCGGGGCCGGCGCCGGTGCCTCGGATGCCGTCGCGGCGGGGGAGGGGGCAGCGGAGCCCGACGCCTCGGCCGACGCCGACGCCGACGCCGACGCCGACGGCGACGGCGACGGTGATGCGGTAGAGGGGGAGGCGCTGCTGGTGGGCTGCGGCGTCGCGGGAGCCGTCGCGGTGGGAGAGCCGGGGAGCTGCTCGGCGGGGTGGCTGCTCGGTGTGCTGGGAGCCGACGACTTGGGCGCGGGCGTCGTGTTCTGGTCCGGCGTCGGCGCGTCCCCTGTGCTGTCGCCCGGTGTCTGCTCGCCTCCGGGCGTCTGCTCGCCTCCGGGCGTCTGGGAGGCCGCCGGGGGAGCGGTCTCCTGGCTGCCCGCCTCGTCGCCGTCATTGCTGTCCTGCGGGGCAGCGGGCTGGGCGCCGGGCACGGTGACCTGCTGCCCCGCGTAAATCATGTCCGGGTTGGTGATCTCCGGCAGGCCGTGCGGCTGCGGTTGGCCTTGACTGGCCTCGAACAGCTCCGGCCATTCGTCGCCGTCGCCGAGCTCCTTCTCCGCGATCTTCGACAGGTAGTCGCCCGCGTGCACCGTGACGGCGTGCTCGCTCTCCTTGGACGCGGCGGGGGCGTTCTCTGCCAGCTGCGTACGGGCACCTCCGTCCGGGATGCCGCTGTTGGGCATCTGCAGCTGCCAGCCCGGCTGGAGAAAGCTGTTCGCGCGGAAGACCTGGCCGTCGGGCATGACGCGGCCCTCGTTCAGCGAGGCGATGTCCCGCCACCGCTCGCCGTCGCCCAACTCCCGTTCGGCGATGCCCCACAGGCTTTCCGCGGGCCGTATCTCGCGGACCGTGTACGACGTTGGGGACGCTGTGGAGCTCGCGGTGGACGTGGACGGTGGGGCCTGCTGGGTGGCGGCTGCCTGCGGGGCCTGGGCCTGGCCGGGAACGCGGGCCGCCGAGGTGGCCGGGGCGGCCTGGGCGTCGGAGGCCAGGGCTGAACTCGTCGGCAGCAGTACGAGAATGCTGCCGATCAGGAGAGCCGCGGCGCGCTGCGAGATGCCCATTCCTCGCGGGGCATGCCAGTGCCGGCCCCGCAACTGCGCGGTCAGCTCGCATACGGCGCAGAAGGCGAACTGCGCCCACCCGATCCACCCCACCGCGACGAGCAGCAGCAGGAATGCCCCACCGGTGTCCTGCCGGTCCAGCAGGTGAAGAAGGTCGTCACTGCTGGATGCCCAGATGACCGGGGTGAGCCAGGCGAGCAGCAGCGGCAGCCCGGCGACCGCGTGTTATATCGCGCTGGAATGTCGCGACGTTCTCTCATTTGAGTGTCACTTGATGGTCAGGGTGAACTGGGCAGTTGCTGGCCTGGCGTGACATCTAGTGAGAGATGATCTTGACAAGTCATGCGAAAACGCAGGACATTCTTGTGCCGCCCCCATAAGGGGTTTTGCCTCATTGAGGCGCTGGTCTGTGGTCTGCCGGATTGGTGGGCAAGCGCTCTGGCGCAGTCGACCCGCGGCGGTTCGACGTTGTATCTCTGCTTGCGCGGCAGGACCCTCTCCTGGCCTGTGGTCGACGCGGCCCATGCTGTCTCAGCATGCGTTGCGGAACGAACTATGGCCTATGGACTGACGTCACTGACGTGTACGGCTCATCTCCGCGTGTGCGGGAGGAACGTGGGCGGCGTCGATGATCCGGGTGATCATCTCGGGCTCATCTCCGCGTCCGCGACAGGAATTCCCCACTGGGCCCCAAGACCGGCTCATCTTCGCCTCGGCGGCAGGGAATTGAGATGGGTGGCATCGCAGAGCAAGTGGCCGACTCATATCCGCCCGTGCAGAGAAGACATGAACCACGCCCAGGCCACGGACCTGGCCGATGGCACGGCTCCGCGCGTGTGCAGGAGAAGCAACTGTCCGGCATTGCGACTTGGCTGAGCGACGGCGCATCTCCGCCTGTGCGGAAGGGACTAGATCCTGGGTCGCGAGTCCTCGATCTCGTGCGACACATGTTCGCGTGTACGGAAGGAACGGGCATCTGCGGCAGGTCCACCGAGGCGTACCACGACGCATCTTCGCGTGTGCGGCGGGAAGGGCATCCGGCGTGGCGCCATGCTGGCGGACCGCGAACCATCGCCCGCGTGCGCGGTGGGAACCTCTGATGGCTGCAGACCACTCCGTCGGTGCCGATGCGCGCAGTAATCCTTCGGCGTGCCGTGCGGTTGAGCGGCAGCTCAACTTCGTGTGTGTTGTTGGGAGGTGTCCGGTGTGATCACGATGGTCTCGCCGGGCGAAGCATCTCGGCGTGCGCGGGAGGCACGGGTGCAGCACGGGCACGATGGCCGACGCGATCGACTCAGCTCCGCGCGTGCGGGAGGAACGAGTTCGCCGTCTACGAGATCCGCCGCCTGACCGACGCATCTCCGCATGCGCGGCTGGAACGCCGTCGACAACTCGGTGTGGTGTGCCTCGTCCCGCTCGTCTCCGCGTGGGGGTAAGGGGCTCACACTTGCCTTTTCTTCCGTCTCCGCCTCAGGGCCATACCCACCGTGCGGCCGGTACCTCCCGTGCGGCGTCCTCGGCTGCCGCGTCGATCGGCACATTTCCGCTTGTGCGGAAGAGACTGATGCAGCACTCCAGGCTTGTCGAATGCGGCTGACTCAGCTCCGCGCGTGCGGAAGGGCCGATCGCGTCGGCGGTGGAGGCCCGCACGAAGGCGGGTTCAGCTCCGCGCGTGCGGAAGGGACGCCAACCCCCGGCCCGGGCTGCGCCGCTGGGTCGGCTCAGCTCCGCGCGTGCAGAAGGGACCCTCAGCGAGCTGCGACAATGTGTCGGCTTTGCCGAGTTGTGATGTGCAGGTGCGGTTGTTCACCGGTTCGCTTGCGTCTGTGCGGAGTGCGGCAGATCCGGGTAACGAGTCTGTCCTGCCTGGCCTTTGCCGGTGTGGTGGGTTTTCCGGGAGTACTGGCAGCCGGGTGGGGTGATGCTGGTGAGTCTCTTCGGTGGGTGCGGAACCTGAGCGCGGCGTCACGGCGTCGGGGAGCCTGCCCGGGGCGCGGGAGCTGGATGCATGGTCGCTCTGTGGTTCACACAAGTGGGCGGTACGCGGCGGGAGATGGGGCGTGGCTGGTGCTGTTCGGGTATAGGGAGCCCGTTCGGTTGCCGACCGGTGGGAGAGCGGGCGTGGGCGTGGTGGAGGAGGGCCGGCTCGGCGGGCTGGACCTGTGCCTGTGGGGGAAATATTGCAAACGGCACGGGGCGATCTACCCGGTGCTGTTTCACATGCTGGATGTGGCGGCCTTGGCGGGGGAGTTGTGGGACCGGCTGCTCGTCGCGTCGCAGCGCGCGGCGATCGCTGAGGGACTCGGCGTGAGTGAAGCGCAGGCTCGTTGTCTGGTGATGTTCTTCGCGGGCTTGCACGATGTGGGCAAGGTGAGCCGTTTCCAGGCGTGCGAGCCCGTCCCGTGGGCACGGGTGGGGGATGCGCTGCGGGCGGATACGCACGGCTGGCGGCTGATGCGGCACGAACGAGCCTCCATGCACGCTCTGCTGGGGCTCCTTGCCGAAATGGGCTACGAACTGTCGGGTGACGGCAGCCCGGCGGTGCGGGTGGCGCAGATCGCTGGCGGCCACCACGGCCGCTACCCGCAGGTCGATGTGTATGGCGCGGCAAGCCCGCAGCGGGTGCGGCGAGACCTGGGCGGACGGCTGTGGCAGGAGCTGCGCCGCCAGTATGCGGACCAACTGCGTCATCTGACCGGTGCTCAGGCGGTGCCGTGCCGGGTATCGGTGACGGCATCGGTACTGGTGACCGGGCTGGTGATGGTGGCGGACCGGCTGGCCAGCCAGCAGCGGGTGTGGCTGCCGCGGGCGCTGATGCCCGCCTACGGGGCGGCCGAGCACTTCTCCTGGGCGCGCTGGATGGCCAGACAGGCAGTGGAGCAGTCGCAACTGTCCCGGGTACAGCTGCCACGGCTGCCGTTCACCGCCGCTCACCCGCACCTGCCCGGACCGAACGCTCTTCAGGCATCCGTGATGCGGCAACTGCCGCCACTGGCCCGCACGAAGGGGCCCGGCATCCTGCTGGTCACCGACGGTACCGGCGCGGGCAAGACGGCGACCGCGCTGCAGGCGGCGCAGATCCTGAACGACGCCTGCAGCACCCAGGGCATCTGCTACCTGCTGCCCACCACGGCGACAGCCGACGCCGCCTACGACACGCTGCGCGCCTATGTGAGCGCCCACCGCCCCACGGCAGCGGTCCTGACGCTGGTGCACAACCACAGCTGGCAGAACGCTGCCTACACCGACCAGGCCCTGGCCCCCGGTGACGCTGCCACCTGCACCGGTGACGACCCGCACGAGGACGAGGACGCCTGGGACGAGGACAGTGCCGTCCTGCCCGACGAAGAGGACGGCGGGGGAGGCCGACGGTGGGTGCCCGATGGCTGGCTGCGCGGCTGGGACCGCGCGCTGCTGGCCCAGTTCACCGTGGCCACCGTGGACCAGGCCCTGATGGCGGCACTGCCGGTGCGCTACAACGCCCTGCGCATGCTGGCCCTGTCCGGGCGGTGCGTGATCGTCGACGAGGCGCACGCACTGACCACGTTCAGCCAGCGCATCCTGCAACGGCTGCTGCACTGGCTCGGAGCCCTGGGTACCCCGGTGGTAGTGCTCTCGGCGACTCTGCCCGGCCATGTGGCGGCAGAGCTGGTGTACTCCTACCTGGCCGGAGCCGGACACAAGCGATCCGAGCTGCGCTCCCGCCCCTTCACCGTGCCCTACCCCGGCTGGCTGTTCGCCGATGCCTCCACCGCCCATGCTGCCGTCATCGACGAGAGCCCCCGCGCAGCGCATACCGCTGCCCAGCGCCGCACCCTGCAGGTGCGGATCCGCCCGGTGCGCTACCGGCGTCTGGGCGATCATCCCCGCCGCGTGACGACGGGGGAGCGGCTGGCCCGCATCACCGCCGAGATCAGCCCCGTGGCACAGCTGGGCGGATGCGCCGTGGTGGGCTGCGCCACCGTCGCCGACGCCCAGGACACCTACCTTCACCTGCGCCACACACTGAACTGGCCCGACGGCCCCAAGGATGTGGTGCTGCTGCACGCCCGCTTCCCCGGCCGTCAACTCGAGCAGGCCCTGTCCCGGGTACGCGCCCAGCTCGGCCCCAACGGACCGCGCCCCGACCGGCTGGTGGTGGTCACCACCAGCCTGCTGGAGATGAGCCTGAACATCGACGCCGACATCCTGGTCAGCGACCTCACCTCACTGGCCCGGCTCATCCAGCGCGCAGGCCGGCTGTGGCGTTTTGAACAGGCGTGGCAGCAGGAACGGCCCCCCGGCGTCCCTGAGCGGCCCGCCTGGATCCAAGCACGAGGCGCCCGGCTGACCGTGCTGCACCCCGTCGACGCGGACCGCCGCACCATACTGCCCGGAGCCTGGGCCTGGGCCGACACCCCGTACCTGCAGCACGCCACCGCCCACCTGCTCACACGCCCCGACCTGCACCGGATCACCCTGCCCGAACAGGCCCAGCACCTGGTCGAACTCATCCACCAGTCCGGGCAGCCCGCCTCCTGGTCACCCGAGTTGGCCACCCTTTACGACCAGCAGCAGGCCGCCGACCGGGCCGAGGAACACGCCAGCACCATCCACCTCATCCCGCCGCACGACCGTGTCGCTTCCCTGGCCGACCTGCACCGCCAGCAGCTGACCGCCGCCGAGGCCGCCACCCGCCCGCACGATCGCCCTCGTCGCGTGCTCGCCTGCTACCGCCACCCCGGCGGTCCGGTCACCCTCGACCCGGCTGGCCGCCACCCGCTGCCCCAGGGCCCCAGCCTGCGCCCTGCCGACGTCCGGGCCGTCCTCCAGCACACCCTGCCCGTCCCCGCTACCTGGGTCGCCGCCCGCACCCGCCATCACCAAGGCCCCGACGCCTGGCAGCAGCACCCCCTGCTCGCCGACCTCGTCCTCCTCCCGCACGATACGGCCTGCCCGCAACCCGTACGGTTCAGCCGCCACCAGCTGCATGTGGACGATGAACTCGGCCTGATCCACGACGAGCTGCAGCCCGTCCCGCGATAGGACACCAGTCCACCCGCCGGGGGCACCCTGATGCCTCATCCGCCCCGCGGGCCCGGCGCCGCGGCAGACCGCCCGACACCGGCCCCACCACCGCAGCCTCCCCAAGACCGGAGCCCCCGGCGCGTGCCGGCCTTCCGGGGGCGTACACGGCCCTCTGCGCGCGCCCCGGCCCGCACGCCAGGCTTTCATCGCACTAGTTCGCAGGGACTGTACGACGGCTCGCCGCGGATGCTTTCCTTGATCCACGTCACGGTGCGTATCGCCCGTCACGGTTCGTGTCCCCTGCCGTCTCTGCGACGCCGTCCGCCGCCTCCCGTCTCAGGGCACCCCGCTCGGGCCGGCCTGGGCGGGGCGTGCTCTGACGCCGATTCCCGCTCACCCCAACCTCGTTGAGGCCTGAGCATGCCGCTCACGCCCCGTCGCTACCTGGCCTGCCCACGCGGCCATGTAAGAAGGGGAGTTCCTCCATGCCGCCGCCGAGTTATCCCATCGACAGCCGCGCCTGCATTCCGGTCCGCTGCGGCACCCGCACCGAATACGTCGGCCTGCGCACACTGCTGGTGAACGCGCACCGCATCGACGACCTGGCCCTGCCCCTGCCACCGGCGCAGTCCGCCCTGTATCGGAACCTCGCGCCGATCTGTGCCCGCATCACCGGCCTCGACGACCCGGAGATGCCGCTCGGCGCGTGGCTGGAGCACCGCAAGGCCCTGCTTAACCGCACGGACGGCTTCCCGGCCCAGCAGGTGCACGCCTACTTCGACACCGACAAATATGTCTTCGATTTGTTCCACCCCCACCGGCCGTGGCTGCAGGACGCGGCCCTCGCCGCACAGTGCCCCAAGCGCAGCGGAATCAACGCCCTCGTCTACGGCCGCCCGGCCGGCCGCAACCTGGCCTGGTTCAACGGCGAACACACCGACACCGACCCGCAGCCGCTGCCCACCCGGGAGGCGCTGTGGCACCTACTGGCCCACCACTCCTACGGGCCTGCCGGCCGCTGCAGGGTTCGCAAGGCCGGCTCCCTCAGCAGCGGCCAGGCCCAGGCCGGCCCACTGCGCTCCACCGTCTCCTTCCACCCCCACGGCAGCACGCTGTACGAGACTTTGCTGCTGCACCAGATCCCCTACCGCGGCGACGGCCAAGACCCAGACGCTGACAAGTGCCCCTGGGAAGAGCCCCACGCCCCCGACCCCGTGCGGGTGCCGCCGGAAGTGACCTGGCCGGGACGGCTGTTGACCGGCCGCTCCCTGCACGCGGCGCTGCTGATCCCCGACGCAGACGGCGAGCACGTCACCGACACCCACCTGACGTGGGCCACCCAGCACCCCAAACTCCCGGCCACAGACCCCTACCTCGTCTACGACCTCGACCCCGCTGCCCCGGCCGACCGCCGCCGCAGGCCGCGCCGCGCAGATGCCGACCGCGCCGTGTGGCGCGATCTGGACGCCCTGCTGCTGGCCGGCGACGAACACCGCCCCGGCTGCCGGCCCGAGGCCTTCACCACCCTCAACAGCCTGCCCGAATCGGTACGTGCCCGGCTGCGGGTGCGGGTGTGCGGCTTCGACCAGGACGGCAAGGTCAACAACCGGATCTGGTACACCGCGCTCACCCCGCCGATCTGGGTGTGGGCCCAGGAACACGATGCGGCCAAGGCCACCCGGATTGCCCACTGCCGCCTCGCCGCCGAGAGCCTCGCAGGCACCCTGCACAAGGCGGCCGGCCGCGCCTGGAAGGAAACCACCGGCCGCAGCCGTGGACAGGACAGCGGCGGCCTGTGGGCCCGGCAGGCGCTCGCCGGGTACTGGCCGCGGGCCGAGCGCGCCTTCTGGCAGCTGATCGACGACGAGCGGTCCGCGCGCGGGGTGTTCGCCGCCGAGGCCATCCGCGCCCTCCACCAGGCCACCGCCCCAGCCCTCAACCACTTCCACAAGGCCGGGCCCGCCCTGGCCCGCGCCGTGCAGGCCCTGCGGGCCGCCGGCGCACCCCCCAGCGACACCCGACGGCAGCCAGCAGGAGGCGCGCATGCCCAGCCGTGACGAACGCCGCCGCCACTACGACGACTTCGTCGCCCACGTCCGCAGCCTGTGCCGCACCCCGCGCATCCGCCAATTACTGGAGGAAGGCCGGGGCCGCCCTGTCATTCAATGCCCCGACCTGGACAAATACCTTGCCAAACCCTCCAGGGGCTTCGGCGCCCAGCGTGCCCACTACACGATCGCCTCCCTGATCGCCATGGAGCGCCCCGCGCCGGACTGGACTCTGACATCCCAGCCGGCCGCCCCGGAGGAACCCGGCACCACAGCCACCGCGTGGGAGGCGGCCGACTGGGCGGACCGCCCCAACCTCGGTGACACCCTCGCCCGGACCGCCTGCGCCCGCCCGCATGCTGCCTCCGGCCTGGAACGCGACCTGCACTTGATGGGCCGCCTGTCCGCCGACCAGCTGCACCGGCGCCTGCCCCACGTCATCGGGCACCTGCTGAAACTCGGCGCAGCGTGCGACTTCGCCGTGCTGCTGGACGACCTCGCCCAGTGGAACTGGGCCCGCTTCCAGGTCACCAGCGACTGGCGCAACGCCTTCTACCTGAACGTGCCCGATCCCCTTCTGGAGCCGTGATGTACGACCGCTACCTCGACCTGCACGCCGTTCAGCACTACACCCCGTCCTGCCTCAACCGCGGCGAATACAACGAGCCCAAAACCCTCACCATCGGCAACGCCCTGCGGGCCACCGTCTCCTCCCAGAACCAGAAACGGAACTGGCGCCTGGAACTGGAGGCCGAACTGGACGAGCCCTCCGCCCGGACCCGCATGCTCCCGCCCCGCGTGGCGGCCGCGCTGCGCGAGGCCGGCTGGCCCGACGACCTCGCCCACTTCGCCGCCGGACAGATCGCCCGCTCCGCCATCCCCAAGGGCCTGGACACCAACCCGAAGGAAGGCCACCGCACCCAGGCCATGCTCCTCGTCGCCGCCGAGTCCATCGTCGAGGACCTGACCGCCGTGTGCATCCGCCACCGCACCGCCCTCGAGAAGGGCCTGGCCCGCCTTGCCGCGCCCGCAAAGGAGAAGAGCGCCGACAGCTCCGACTCAGGCAAGAAGCCCACCGTGCCCGCGGCCGTCCTGCCTGCTAGCGAGGTGGCCGCCCACCTGACCCGTCGCACCGCCACCATCAACCTCTTCGGCCGCATGCTCGCCGGACTGGGCGACGCCGAGGTATCCGGAGCCGTACAGGTCGCTCCGGCCTTCACCACGCATACAAGTGACTTGCAGCCGGACTTCTTCACCGCCGTCGAGGACTGGCCCGCCTCCGGAGACCGGGGCAGCGCCCACCTGGACACCGCCTTTTTGACCACCGGCGCCTTCTACCGGTTCACCACCGTCAACCTCACCGACCTGACCCGCAACCTCGGCGGCGACCACGACCAAGTCCTCCACCTCATCCGCCTGTTCACCCGCGCGTTCATCATGACCGTGCCCCCGGCCAAGAAGACCTCCACCGCCCCGCACACCGTGCCCGACCTCGTGGCCTACGCCGTACGCGACCGCCGCCCCGTCACCTACGCGGGCGCCTTCGAACAGCCCGTCAAAGCCGCCCCCAACGGCGGCTACCTCGCCCCCACCTACCGCGCCCTCGACGCCCACGCTCACACCCTCACCCGGCTGATCGGCACCCGCCACCTCATCGGCCACGGATACGCCACCGCCCAGAACGAGGACGCCGAACACCTTGGCCAACGCCACGACGGCTTCGACACCCTCATCGACACCGCCCTCCACGACGCCGCCACACTGGCCCCGGCCGCAGCATGAGTGGCCTGCTGCTCCGCCTGGCCGGCCCGCTGGCCTCCTACGGCACCAGCGCCGCCTTCCACGACCGCGACACCGCCCCGCACCCCACCCGCTCCGCCCTGACCGGCATGTTCGCCGCCAGCGCCGGACGCGAACGCCCCCAGGCCCTCGAGCCCTTCGACGACCTGCCCAACGCACCCTGCTACCAGGACCTGACCTTCACCGTGCGCATCGACCGGCCCGGCACCCCGCACACCGACTTCCACACCGTCGGTGGCGGCTACCCCCGGGAGCAGCAGCTGCGCACCAGCAGCGGCACCCGCCGCCCACCCGCCGAATCCACTCTCGTCTCCCACCGCCACTACCTCGCCGACGCCGTCTTCACCATCGCCGTCACCGGCCCTGCCCCGCTCGTCGAACGCATCGCCGAACATCTCGAACACCCCCACCGGGCCCCCTACCTAGGGCGCCGCGCCTGCGTTCCCACCGAACCCCTCGTCCTGACCGCGCCCGTGCCCGACCCCGTGGCCGAACTGCACCACCGCGTCCCGCTCAGCCTCAACCGTCCACCCCGCCCCGGACAGGACACCGTCCCCATCGACTTCATCTGGGAACATCCGCCGCCCGACGCCGCCGCGACCACCGCCCAGTACGAACTCGCCGACATCCCCGAGGACTTCACCTCCGGCCAGCACCGCCACCACGTACGCGCCCTGTGGCGCACCACCCAGCACCTGCCCGCTGACCTCTATGCCGGCCCCCACCCCCTGGACAAGCTCGCCGCCTACATGCACCCGGAGACCACATGACCGCCACCGCAACCCGCACCGCGACCCTCACCCGTATCCGCCTCAACCCGGCCAGCCGGGCCGTACGCCGCGATCTGTCCGACCGCATCCAACTCCACAAGACCCTCATGCGCCTTGCGCCCGGCCTCTGCGGTCCTCACCCGCGCCGCGACGCCGGCCTGCTCTTCCGCCTCGACACGGACGCACGCCAGCCCACCCTCCTCGTCCAGACCACCAACCCACCCGACCTCACCGGGCTGCCCGCCCACTACGGCACCGCCGAGACCCGCGACCTCACCCCGGTCCTTGACGCCCTGTGCCCCGGCCTGAGGGTGCGCTACCGCATCACCGCCAGCCCCGTCACCCACGCACCCGGCCAGCCCTACGGCCGCAGCCCCGACGGCAAGGTGCTGCGCGAGCGGGGCACGCCCACCGCCCTGCACGGACCCCATGCCCTGGCCTGGTGGCAGCGGCGCGCCGCTGGCGCCGGCCTCGCAGTCGAAGAGGCCACCCTCACGCCGCGCGTCTTCGAACGCCCCCCGCTCTCCAAGCGGCCCCCAGGCCTGCATCACTCACTGATCCAGTTCGACGGGCTCGCCCGTGTCACCGACGCGCACCTGCTGGCCGTCTCCGTGTGCCGCGGCATCGGCCGCGCCCAGTCCTATGGAGCCGGCCTGCTCAGCCTCGCCCCCGCCTGACCCCAGCCCTACCAGGCTGCTTCCAAGCCCCATCTCCGGAAGGAAGCCACTCCTTGGCGTCCTCCTCCTACCTGCGCGACGTCGGCCTACGCCGGGCGGCCGTCAGCCGGCTCATGTTCCTCGCCCACGCAAACAGCCTCACTGCCGACCACATCCGCACGGTCGCCGAGACCTTCGACGTCCACCCGCGCACAGTGCGCCGCTGGATCGACAATGCCAACCAGCACGACGGCCGCTACACCGTCCAACGCCGCACCCGCTTGACCCTCACCCAGGAGATGCGCGATGCCGTCGCCCGCTGGTGCGGCAACATCGCCGCCGCCCACCGCGAACTCCTCAAGGAAAACCGCCTGGGCAGCAAACCCCCCTCCTACGCCACCTTCCACCGCGCCGTCACAGACCACTACACCCCCGGATTCCTCGCCGGGCTGCGCGGCGGTGAACAAGAACGCCGCACATTCGACGTCCACCACACACGCGACCCCGGACACCGCAACGAGGCCTGGGAAGCCGACCACGTCGAAGCCAGCGTCTGGGTCAACGTCCGCGGCCACCGCCGCAAACCCTGGATCACCTGGTTCATCGACTGCGCCTGCGACGCCATCTGCGGCCTATGCATCTCCGCCCAATTCCCCAGCCAGGAAAACGTCCTCGTCGCCATCCGCGCCGCCCTGCAACGCGGCGGAGAATACGGCCCCTTCGGCGGCCTGCCCGGGCTCATACGCATCGACGGCGGCAAGGACTTCCTGTGCAAGAGCGTCGAAGCCGCCCTGGGCGTCTTCAGCGTCCGCCGCGTCGACCTGCCCCCCAGACACCCCGAACTCAAAGGCACCGTCGAAGCCCTCAACGGCGCCATCAAGAAAATGCTGTTCCCCAGCCTCCCCGGCTACACCGAAGCCCCCCGCACCAGCCGCAGCAAACGCATCGACCCCGACGAACACCTCCTGACCTACGAGGCGTTCGTCCGGATCGTCCTGGAGTGGGTCCACTACTGGAACTACGAACACGTCCTGTCCAAGCAGAAACGCACCCCCTACCAGCTATGGAGCGAAGACCTCACCCCCATCTACGACCCCGACCCCGCCGACCTGCACACCTTCACCCTCAAACTCCACGACAAGCCGCTGACCATCAATGCCGACGGGGTTCACTGGGGACCGCGCCGCTACCTCGCCCCCTTCATGCAGGGCCGCGCCGGTGACAAGGTCCTCGTGCGCTACATGCCCCACCACCACCGCGAAGTCGAGCTCTACAACGCCAAGGACGAGACCTACCTGGGCCCGGCCACTCTCCAAAACGCCGCCACCGACGAGCAGAAGCGGGAGGTACGGCGTGCTGCCGCCCGGCAGGCCAGCCGCCTGAGCGCCGCCCTGGACCGAGCCGAACGCCAGCGCCGGGAACGCTTCGAAGCCGACATCACCCCCACCACACCCCGTCCCGTCAGCGACCTGACCAGCGACCAGGCCGAGGAACTCCTGCGCGGCCACCAACGCGAGGACCTCGCCCGCGAGGCCCGCCCCGATCTCACCCCGCTGCCCGAACCCTCCGCCTCCTGGCAGGACGGCGACACCACGCCACCCCCCGACAGCACGGCCGCCGACCCGCCCGGCACCATCCACCCGCCGCTGCCCGACCCCTCCCCGTCCTGGTACCAGCCCGGACAGGACCCTGCCCCCACGAAGGAGAGCCCCGATGACCACGACTGACACCAGGCCCCCCATCGACCACTACCTCGGCCTCACCGGCGCCCGGCTCATGCCCACCACCGCCTCACGCCTCACCCAACGGCACCTGAGAATGGCCATCCGCGCCAAAGCCATGATCTGCATCCACGGCGACGTCGGCCTGGGCAAGACCCTCGCCGTCAACACCAACCTGCGCGACGTCGCCCCGCAGAACACGGTCTGGCTCGAATGCCGCAAGGGAGCCACCCTCACCACCCTGTGCGACGCTCTATTCCGCGTACTGGACGTGCCCGGCGAAGCCCCCACCCAGGTCGATGACTACGACGCTGTGCTGCGACCCGTTCTCTCCGCCCAGCCGCGCGTGCTCGTCTGCGACGAGGCTCAGGGCCTGTCCAAGCAGGCACTGGACTACCTGCGCACCCTGTGGGACGACAAGCGCAACCAGCTCACCCTCGTCTTCGTCGGCGGGGAAAACTGCCTCCAGCGCATCCGCAGCCGTCCCGCCCTGGCCTCCCGGATGGCCCTCTTCCAGCAGTACCAGCCGCTCACCCCCGACGAAGTCCTGTCCACCCTGCCCGAGTACCACGCTCTGTGGCACGACGTCCCACCACCCGACCTCCTCTGGGTCAACGACCTCGTCTGCCACGGCAACTTCCGCAACTGGGCCAAGGTCACCTTCCACATCCAGGACGCACTCGAAGAAGACTCCAACATGGCCTGGTTCAGCCGCGACACCATCCGCATGGTCCTCAGCTACCTCGACAGCACCGTCCGCAGCCAACCCGGCGCCCTCCCCGGCTACCTCTAACCCCCCGCACCCGCAAAGGAAGTCCCGCATGAGCACACCCGCTCCCGCCCGCCCCACGGAATCCGGCTGGTACCTCGATCACACCAGCACAGCAGACGGCCGCTTCATCATCGTCATCACCGATCACCAGGCCACCGTTCTCGCTCACCGTTCCGTCACTCGCCT
Organism: Streptomyces sp. NPDC048415; assembly: GCF_040651675.1. Lineage (NCBI taxonomy): Bacteria > Bacillati > Actinomycetota > Actinomycetes > Kitasatosporales > Streptomycetaceae > Streptomyces > Streptomyces sp. NPDC048415. The sequence goes on from NZ_JBEZKJ010000042.1 coordinate 15,438, forward strand.
CACGCCGCAGGACCTGACCGCCACGCTTGCAGACGCTTGCGCCTCCCACCCGCCACCCCACCAGCTCACCGTCGACCACAGCCCCCTGTACGACGTGCTTCAGCAGATCTGCGACCAGCGGGGCATCACCCTCACCCGCCCAGCGCTCGGCACAGTCCATATGAAGGGCCCTGCTGAACAGGCCCTGAGCCGCCTGACGTAGCGGGCCCTGCAGCCCTGACCCGCCCCGTGGCAGGTCGTGTGACCCGCATCGCCATGCCGTGGCCGACGGGGCCTATCCGCCTGGGCAGGCCGGATGGGCCCAGTCCCTGACACCGCTCAGACCAGCGGCTTGGAGTGCTGGGCCGGGCACGCTGTCGGTGACGGTGCAGCGCCCGTGACGGTCAAGCATCGCCTGGAGCTTCGTGCCGCACCGCCGGTGCAGATGCTTCATCCCTCACCCCCTGGCAAGGCCAAGGGTGGTCGTTGATCCAGTTCAGGCCGCCGAGGTCGAGGTGTCGGCGGGCGCGGGTGACGGCGACGTACGCGAGGCGGGCGTCGGTGTCGCTGACGGGTTCCGGAACGGGGCGTCCCTGGTCGTCGTGTTGGTCGGTGTCCCTGGGCGGTGGGAAGTCGTTGCCGATTTGGACGGTGGGCCATTCGCGGCCTTTGGCGGTGTGGGCGGTGGAGACGGTCACATCGGCGTGGGCCTCGTCGGAGAGTTGGTCGACGGCGGTGAGGATGGCGTCGGGGCCGTGGGTGTCGACGAGGTCGACGAAGGGCTGCAGGTCACGACCGGCAGGATCGTAGAGGGCGTAGTCCTGCACTTCGCCCCAGGAGGGGAAGAGGACGAGTTCGGGGTGGGTGGTGCGGCGGCCGTCTTTGAGGTCGCGGGCCGCGAGGGCCAGCGCAGCGAGCTGCTGTCCGCCCCGGGTGAGGGCGACGCGGTGGCCGGCGGCGAGCAGGCGCATGACTTCGGCCATGGCGCCGATGTTGGTGCGGCACAGCACCGCGTCCGGCCGGTCGAGGCTGCCGACTTCGGTCGCGATGGTGTCGGTCCCGGTCAGACGGATGGGCGCGTCGGCGAGCGTGAGCCAGCGGTTGGCCTCTTCGGCGATCGGGGGGCCGAAGCGGAAGGAGCGGGTCAGGGTGAGGGGAGTGGCGTCGAAGCCGGTCATCACGTCCCGGGCGCCGCGCCAGCCGTAGATGGCCTGGGCGGAGTCGCCGACCATGACGAGCTGGGCGTGGCCGCGCTGGGCGGCGAAGACCTCTTCGAGGACCGGGTTGGTGTCCTGGGCCTCGTCGAGGAAGAGGAAGTCGGCTTCGATCCTGGGCTCGGTGAGGGCCCACATTTTCAGGTAGTGGTCGTGTTCGAAGCGGACCACGCCCCGCTCGGGATTGTGCAGGTCGGCCCAGGCTTTGAGGGCGAACGGCAGGACCTGGTGGGAGAGTTGGGCGTGCCCGGTGGGTGTGTCGAGGCCGCGCAGGCGCGGCACGTGGTGGCGGGCCAGGGTGCGGTCGGCGGAATAGCAGTAGTGGGTCACGGTGCGCAGCACGGAGTGGGAGAGCGCCCGGGGGCTGATCTCGTGATCGCCGATGTGGACCGGCCGGGTGATGCCGAGCGCCTGGCCGGTCTTCCATGCGGGCTGGCGGGGGCTGTTGAGGCGGCTCGTGAAGCGGTGGCCGACGGTGGCGTAGGCCGTGGCATGGGCGGTCTTGCACCGCACCGTGCGCGGGAAGCGGGTGGCGGCATTCCGGGCGATGTCCTTGTTGAAGGCGAGGTAGCGGCCGCGGCGGCGGGTGCTGTCGGCGAGCAGGCCGAGCGTGCTGGTCTTCCCCGTCCCGGCGCCGGCCTGCAGGACGAGATGGTGACCGGCCCGGAAGGCATCGACGGCATGGGCCTGTTCGTTGGTGGGCGTGTGCAACAAGGGCTCCGATGAAAAGAATCGAGGAACGGAAGGCGGGGTCTGCAACCGCTGTGCCGGGGGTGTTGCGGGGGAGGAGGAGTTACGACGCTGTGCGGGTGGGCTGGTGCTGACGGCCGTACAGGAGGCCGGCGACGCAGGCCAGTACTTCGTCGGGCGTGTGGTGGGCGAGCAGGCTCTCAAGACGGTCCTCCAGCTGCCGGGCGTGTTCCTGTTCCTCCCGGGTGAGGGCCGCGGTCACGCGCCGGCGGAGCACGTCCTGGGGCCGCTGTCCCACGACAGCCGCGTCCCGGCGCAGTGCCCTGTCGGCTGTGTGGCCGAGGGCGATGTTGAGCAGGATCTGACCGTGCCGGTTGGGGTAGCGCGTGCTCAGGACGTCGATGGGCAGCAGCGCGTCCAGCCGGCGCCGCAGTGCATGCAGGGCGCCGCCGGGGCTGCGCGCGCCATGGACCGCCATCAGCCGGGTACGGTCCGCGTTCGCGGCCAGGGGCACGCCGCAGCGCGCATGCCGGAGTTCGCCGGGGGCCGCGGGTCTGGTCAGGGTGATCTCGACGGCGTGGTGCGGCGTCACGGCCGGGCCCCCTGCCGAGCGCGGCCCGTAGACCCGGGGCGCCGGGCGGGGGCGGGCAGGCGGGCGTGGATGTGCTCGTGGTGGCGCAGCGGGTCGAAGGGCTCCCACTCGGCCACCGCCAGGTCGGCGGCCGTGGGCGAGGCTGCGTGCTGCGGGCAGCGCTGGGCGCGCCAGCGCAGCTGCTCGGCGTAGGGAACGCGGCTGAGGTCGTAGACCGCCATGACCTCAGCGGGCAGGGCCAGTTGACCGCTCATCGCGGTGGCGGGCATCAGCATCCAGGTGCCGCCGGGGGCATCGGGGGCCAGCAGTGGGCTGGTGCAGCGGTGGCGGCGCCGGGTCTGGGCGACACACTGGATCTCATCCACCGGCCGGGCAGCGAGGTAGCGGACGTACAGCAGCTGCACGATGGGCCGGGCCGGACGGCAGACGGACGGCTGGGGCGCCGGGCTCTTTGGCGAGTCCGGGGGAGGGGTGAAGACGCCTGCGTCGATCAGGCGGCGGGAACGCACGGCCAGCGACCGGCGCAGCCCGGCCAGCTCGCGGGGGGACGGGGGAGTGTCCCGGGCGGGACAGACGACGGCGTGCGGCAGACGGCACCAGCTGCTGCCGTCCCCGGCCGGGTGGGCGACACCGGAGCTGACGTGCCAGCGGCAGGCGACGGGCACCCTGGCGGCCGGCAGTTCGTGCGGATGGAGGCGTACCGGCCGGCGGTTGCTGCGGTGGTACCACTCGATCCGGTTGCCGCACTCGCGGCACCGGTCGCTCTGGCCGCAGCGCAGCAGCCGGCTGACGCCGTCGGGGGTGACCTGCAGGGAACGGCGCGTGCGGTGGGCGAGGGCCGGGCTGCCGTCCCAGTGGCGGGAGCCGGGAGGTGTGGAGCGCATGCGCGTGAACCTGCCAGCCAACACGCCGCATCCGGGGCGGCGCTGCCGCCGGATCCCCCGCTTGGCCGCATGCAGTGGAACTGGAGCGCGAATGGACGGTCGCGTGTTCGAGGCGGTCTCGCCGGTTCGGGTGATCCGTGGCGGCCGCTCGGGCGGGGTGTCAGTCTTCGCCGGACCCCGATAGGTCGTGTCTGCGGCACAGGGTGCTGAAGAGCTCGTCGAGCGGGGTGTCCAGGGCGTGGGCGAGGGCGTGCCAGGTCTTCAGGGTGCCGATGGTGCGGCCCTGCTCGATCTCGATGACGGTGCGTCTGGCCAGGCCGCTGCGGGCGGCGAGCTCGTCGTAGGTCCACCGGCGCACGGCCCGCAGACGCGCGAGTTCCAACCGCAGCGCGTCGAGGTCCGGATCGGGCGGCAAGATCGTCACCCGTCCATCCGACGGTGCAGACCCCTGCCCTGTCAGTGCAGACCTCTGCCCTATTTTCCCAGGTGGCAGCGGCCATCGGAGGGCAGAGGTCTGCACTACGGTGGGCGGTCGCCCCCCACCACCAAGGACGAGACCAGCGCGGAAGCAACCGGAGGAACACGCGCCCATGAGGCTGCGCACAGCATGTCCGGCGACACCACGCGCCTGGACCGTAGAACTGCGCTCGCACCCCAGCGGGCTCGTCCTCGTATGCCAGCACTGCCCCCACGGCACCACACCCATCACCGCAGCCTCCGCTCGCTCAGCCGCCCTCGCCCACCTCGCACGACACGCGCGCGGCGACCTCCGTCCCCCGCACCTGCGGATCTGCCAATGCCACGAACGCGGCTGCCGCTGGCACTCCCGCCACCGCGGCTGCACCGGCCCCATCCGCCTCCTCCTCGCATGCGAACACGGCGGACGGCTATGGCGACTCGTCGACGCCTGCAGCGCCTGCGCCGCAGCGACAGCACAGGCCGCCGTCGTACCCGACACCGCCCTCGCCCGCGCACCCCAGCAGCCGACAGCCGCTCGGCGACGCGGCAGACGCCGCCCCAAGGGCCCGGGTGAACGGGTCCGGGTACGCGAAATGCTCAGCTACCTCGCCACCGCACTCCCGGGGGACACCTCGGCCGCCGCACACCTGCTGGCGCTGCAGTGCGCGCTCCGCATGAACACCAGAATGCAAGTCCGGCTGCCCAAGGGTGTGTTGCGCAGCCTCCGCCTCAACACCACCTCGGCTCCGTGGCGCGAGTTGGAGCACGCGCGATGGCTGCGTCCAACCCCTGGGAACGCAGCCAACGAGATCACCGCTGAACTACTCGATGTCACACTGCTCAGCCAAGCCTCAGCCTGCCCCGACCGACGGCGTGCCGCGGACTGGGCACTGCGCGCCGGCTCCTCCTCTGCAACAGGGGCAGCCGAGCCGTTGCCCCGACTGGCAGGCGTGTACCTTGCGGCGCACACGGACCCGGAATCCGGCAGTGGCCTGGGCGAGCTCGACCAGATGGCGCGCGCCTGCGGTGCCCAGCCCGCGGAACTGCTCAGCACGCTTGACCAGTTGGCGGCAACAGGACTGCTGGGGTCATGGCAGGCCTGCCCGGACTCGGGAGATCTGCAGTGGACCCTCGCACGCGGCACGGGAATCCGCGTCGGCGATCCCCGGCGGGAAACGGTCCGAGGAAACGTGCGGGGGATGGGTCGGCGCCTCTGAATAAGAGGCCCTAACAGAAGCTGTCGATCATGTGACTGTCGGTCTCGTTGCTCGTTGGTCTGGTCGTGGGGAAGAGGGAGTCGCGTCCGTGGATCGTCTCGGACGAACTGTGGTCGCTCATCGAGCCGTTGTTGCCCGAGCCGGGGCCGAAACTGGTCGAGGGCAGGCCGCGGATACCGGACCGGCAGGCGCTGTGCGGGATCCTGTTCGTGCTGCACACCGGCATCCAGTGGGAGTACCTGCCGCAGGAGCTGGGCTTCGGCTCGGGCATGACGTGCTGGCGGCGCCTGGCGGCGTGGAACGAGGCCGGCGTGTGGGACGAGCTGCATCTTGTGCTGCTGGAGAAGCTGCGGGCCGCGAAGAAGCTTGACTGGTCGCGGGCGGTGATCGACTCCTCCCATGTGAGGGCTGCTCGGCGCGGCCCAAAAGCGGCCCCAGCCCGGTCGACCGCGCACGTCCGGGCAGCAAGCACCACGTCCTCACCGACGGGCAGGGCATCCCGCTCGCGGTGTCGCTGACCGGCGGAAACCGCAACGACGTCACGCAGTTGCTGCCCCTGCTGGACAAGGTTCCGGCCGTGGCCGGCGTCGTCGGCCGGCCCAGACGCCGACCCGACGCGCTCCTCGCAGACCGCGGCTACGACCACGACAAGTACCGCCGCCTGCTGTGGCAACGCGGCGTCCGCCCGGTCATTGCCGAACGAGGCCAGCCACACGGCTCTGGCCTGGGCGTTTTCCGTTGGGTGGTGGAACGCACGATCGCCTGGCTGCACGGCTTCCGCCGACTGCGGATCCGCTGGGAACGACGCGACGACATCCACGAGGCCTTCCTCGGCCTCGCTACCTGCCTGATCACCCACCGCCACGTCCAACGCCTTTGTTAGGACCTCTAAGCGACGGCTGCTACGACGGAACCAGGCTCCGCGGCATGTAGCCGTCACGCGTCTCCGCCAGCGCCCTGACGTAGGCGAGTGGTTCTGGATCGGTGACCGGCCTGATGGAAGTCCTCCTGCTTGCCACGGAACCTCGGTGACGACGCTCGGTCGGGAATGGAGCCCAGTCTTCCGGGCGCTCCCGTGCGCCGTGTGTGCTTCTTTCACGCCCTGCGTGCGCTGCAACTCCCTCTGTCTGAAGGTGCTTTGGGCTTCGTACGTTGGTCTGTTCGCCTGCAGGGGGCGGGCTCCGGTGCTCGGCGGGCCGGGTTCGGTGGACGAACCAGCCAAGGGGTGACTCGTGGATGCCATAGTGCGGCATGCCCGTCGGGAGAAAGTGGCGGCTGAGGCGCAGCGGTGGGCTGATGCGCTGGTCGATTTCGGGCCCTACAACACGCTGTTGCACTTCAAGGACACCAAGACCGCGTCGCTGGATGTGACCGACGCTCCTCCGTCGGCCCTGGCCTCGCTCCTGGCCGGCCGTAAAACCCGTCTGATCGGCCTGTTTCCCGGAACTGCCGACCACGGTGCTGCCTGCACCCGGGCACGAAGCCTGCGCCGCAGGATGGTGGAGCTGGACGAGGAACAGGGCATCGAGGCCGGCCGCCTGGCTCTTGGCCTGCTGCGGGTTGACCCGCCGCCCACGCGCGGGAGTACGCCGGTGCCGGCGCTGCGCGCCCCGTTACTGCTTCAGCCGCTGGTCATCCAGCCGCGCACCGCTTCCGAGAACGACTTCGTCCTCGAGACGGCCGGTGAGGCGGAGATCAACCCGGTGCTGCTGTACGCCCTCAGCCGCCAGTACGGCATGGACGGCGACACGGAGGCTCTCGCCGACAAGGTGTCCGCCGCTCTGGAGGAGTGCGCGGATCCGGCCGGTCGCCTCCGCGTCGCGTACGGGATCCTCGAGGCCGACCTCGCCCGCAGCAACCTGACCGTCGAGCTGGAAGAGCGCATCGTGGCGGGCGTCTTCAGTTTCGACCGGCTCCCTATGGTCCAGGACCTGCGCAGCGCCACCGAGTTGCTGGCCGACCACCCGGTCATCGCCGCTCTGGCCGGTGACCCGGAAGCAAACCGTGCCCTGGCCGAGGACGACACCGGCTCTCGTGCTCCAGCCGGCGCCGACGACATCCCGCCCCGGTCGGAGTACCTGGTTCTCGACGCGGACGCCTCCCAGCAGAAAGTCATCAGTGCCGCGCTGGCCGGCTCCCACCTGGTGATCGAAGGACCGCCGGGAACGGGCAAGAGCCAGACCATCGCCAACCTGATCGCCACCTTTTCGGCCCTGGGCAAACGCGTCCTGTTCGTCGCCGAGAAACGCGCCGCGATCGAAGCCGTCACCGACAGCCTCGCCACTGTGGATCTGGACGGCCTGGTCTTCGACCTCCACGGCAACAAACTCAGCCGCCGCCAGATCGCCCAGCAACTGCACGAGGCCCTGGAGCGGGCCGGCCAGCAAGCTCCGCCTCACCCGGCCGACCTGCACACCGGCCTGACCCACTACCGAGAGGAAACCCTCCGCCACATACAGGAGTTCCACCAGCCGCTCGACCCCTGGCAGGTGAGCCCCCATCAGGCGATCACCCACCTGATGGGCTGCCCACCCGCCCACCACACCCGCGTCCGGCTGCGCGGCCCCGCATTCCGCCACCTCCACGGCGAGCACTACCGCCAGACAAAGCAGGACCTGCGGACGTTCGTCGCCACGAAAGGACTGACGGTCCGCCGTGGCGAGTCACCCTGGTCCCGCACGCAGGCTCGCACCGAGGCCGAACTGCGCGCCGTGGTGGACGGCCTCGACCAGCTCACCGGCACGCAACTGAGCGATACGCGCCGGATTCTGGAGAACCTGGTGGACACCGCAGGCCTGCGCCGGGCCGACGACCTTGAGGGATGGCAGGCCCTGCTCACCCTGCTGCACGACGTCACTACGACACTGGCCCGCTTCGAAGCGGCCGTCTTCGCTCCCGGCCTGGACGATCTCATCACCGCCACCGCGAGCCGCGCCTGGCGCAAGGAGCACGACCGGCACGTCGGCTGGTGGTCCGGCCGGAAACTGATCAAACGGGCGCGTGGCCTGACCAAGGACGGCCTGCGCGAACGCCCTGCGCTGCACGCCGCCCTCGTGCAGGCGGCCGACCAGCACACCCGCTGGCAGTCACTGGCCGCGACCAGCAGCGCGAACCCCTGGACCGTCCCCGGACTCTCCCGCGCCCTGGCCGCCTTCACCGGCCTGCAGAGCCGTCTGGCCGCGATAGCCCTGTGCGTGCGCTGGGACGACTGGGAGACCGCCCCCGCCGACGACGTAGACAAAACCATTCAGCGCCTCGACGGTGACCGCGACACCCTGCTGCGCATGCCCGAACTCAACCAGCTCACCGACCGGCTCGAAGCCGCCGGACTCGCCGGCCTCCTCGACGAGCTGGCACACGCGGACGCCGACCCCGATACGGCCGTGGCCACCCTCCGCTATCTGTGGTGGTCGTCGGTGCTGGAGGAGGCGCGCATGCGCTCCGCCTACCTGCGGTCCTTCACCCGTCTCGAACACGACCACGTCGTCGAGCAGTTCCGCCTCCGTGACCGCGACCACCGGGACAGCAACCCCGCCCGTGTCCGCTACGAGGTCGCCACCCGGCTACGGAAGGTCCGCGACGCTCACTCCGACCAGAACACCCTGGTGCGCACCCAGGCCCGCCGCAAGTCCCGGCACCTGTCCCTGCGCAGGCTCGTCGAAAAGGCCCCCGACGTGCTGCTGGCCGCCAAGCCGTGCTGGGCCATGTCGCCCCTCGTCGTCAGCCGTGTCCTGCCGGCCGCCCGGCTGTTCGACGTCGTCATCTTCGACGAGGCCAGCCAGGTCCTGCCGCACGATGCGATGACCTCCATCATGCGCGCACAGCAGGTCATCGTCGCCGGAGACCCCCACCAGCTCCCGCCCACCACCTTCTTCCAGCGCGTCCTGAGCGGCACCCAGGAGCACACCGACGACGACCTCGACGACGATGCGCCACCCGACTACGAGTCACTGCTGGACCTGCTCTCCAGCCGGCTGCCCCACGTCCACACCCTGAAATGGCACTACCGCAGCCGCGACGAACGCCTGATCGCCTTCTCCAACCACACCATCTACGACGACCGGCTCGTCACCTTTCCCGGCACCACCCTCACCAGCCCCATCCGCCTGGAGACCGTCGACGGCCACGCCAGGCCCGGCCAGAGCGGTTCCGTCCCCGAGGAAGTCGAACGCGTCGTCGAGCTCGCCCTCGATCACGCCACCCACACCCCTGACCTCAGCCTCGGCGTCATCACCATGGGCCAGCGCCATGCCGACCGCATCACCCTCGCCCTGCGCGACGCCCTCCAAGACCGTCCCCAACTTGAGGAGTTCTTCAGCCCCGACGCCGGACCCCGACGGCGTTTCTTCACCAAGAACCTCGAACAGGTCCAGGGCGACGAACGCGACGCCATCATCCTCAGCATCGGCTACGGCAAAGGCGCCAACGGCCGGCTGTCCATGGCCTTCGGCCCGCTCAACAACGACGGGGGAGAGCGCCGACTGAACGTCGCCATCACCCGCGCCCGCCAGAAGATGACGGTCGTCAGCTCCTTCACCCACCACGACTTCGACCCCGGCAAACTCAAGAACACCCGCAACCGCGGGCCCGAACTGCTGCGCGCCTTCCTCGAGTACTGCTCCCACGGAGGAGACCTCCACCGCACCGGAACTGCGCGCACCGACTGGAATCTCAACCCGTTCGAACAGCAGGTCCTCACCACCCTCGAAGCCTCCAACGTCCCCGTCACACCGCAGTGGGGCGTGTCCGGCTACCGCATCGACTTCGCCCTCGGCCACCCCGAACGCCCCGGCCAGATGATCCTCGCCGTCGAAACCGACGGCGAGCGCTACCACAGCGCTCCCAGCGCCCGCGACCGCGACCGCCTGCGCCAGGCCCACCTGGAACGACTCGGCTGGCGCTTCCACCGCATCTGGGCCGCCGACTGGTTCACCAACCCGCACACCGAACTCGACCGCCTCATTGCCACCTGGCGCGACGCCGTACAACAGGCCGACGAAACCCCCAGCGCCCCCGCCGGCACGCCCCGCCCGGCAGCAACCCCGCCCCCGACGGCAGCCAAACGCCCGCCTCGCCCCGCCCTGCCCGCAGCAGACCGCATCGGCGACTACTCCGACACCGACCTGCTGACCTTGGCCTCCTGGCTGCTGAGCGACGGATTCCAACTCGACCGCGACACCCGCATCAACCAGGCCATCACCGAACTGGGCTTCAAAAAACGCGGCCGCGTCATCGTCGAACGCCTCACCCGCGCCCTCGAACAGGCCCAGCACACGGCAGACAAGGAGACCCCGCGATGAAACCCCTCGACCCCCTCACCCTCGAACGCGTCGCCCGCCTCATCGTCGACATCGACGGCCCCTTCGAACGCCGCGGCTACCAACTCACCCAGCTCCTGCAACGTGCTGCTTGGCCCCAGCTTGCCGAGTACGACGGCTCACCCCGCATCCCCTGGCTCACCGACACCCTGACCAGCACCGACGACCTGGCCGCCGTCAGCCGGCTGCTGTGCCGCATCTGCGACCCACTCGAATACGACGACGGCCTCGCCTCCGCCGACCTCATCCGCCAGGAACTCAACACCCACCTCGCCGCCGAACAGCTCACCGTCACCTACGTCTCCGGACGCCCCGTCCTGGGCCAGCCCGGCACCGACGGCCACACCACCGTCTTCACCGTCCCCGACGACCTCGAAGCCCGCATACGCCCCCTCGTCAGCAGTGAAGACTTCCTCCAGCAGCTCATGGAACGCGTCACCGAAACACAGATCTGCGAACAGCACGGCGCCTACGGCCTCACCATCATCGGCATCGGCAGCTTCGCCGAAGCACTGCTACTGGACGTCCTCACCCACCGCGACCCCACCCTGCTACAAGGCTTCCCCATGCCGAACGGCAAGCGGGTCGCTCCCGAACGAGCCAGCTTCTCCCTCCTGCTCGACACCGCCCGGACCCGCAGCTGGATCCAGATGGACGCCCACGACTTCATGAAGATCGTCCGCGACTACCGCAACTTCGTCCACCTGCGCAACCAGCAAGAACGAGGCGTCACACCCGACCGCGACACCGTCGGCATGTGCTGGGGCCCCGTCCTCGCCGTCCTCAACGACCTTGAGACCAGCCGCTAGGAGGTTCGGCATCGTCCTCTGCTCCGCCGTACGCCGGGCGACTGCAGGAGAATCCGGCGACCCCGCAGAACCACACCAGTCAGGAACTGGTGGGTTCTTGTTTGCGGCGTCGGCGGAGTTCGCGCTGGGCCTGGGCACGGGCGCATTCGCGGGAGCAGTACTTCACCCCGGTAGTGCGGTGCTGGCCGTATTCGGCGCGGCCGCGTTGGCGGACGAAGGCGCGGCCGCAGGGCTCGTTGGCACAGTGGTGGACGGTCGCGCCTTCGACGAGGTGGTTGTACAGCTGCAGGAACGCCACGGAGTAGACGGTGGGGTAGCGGTCGGAAAGATCACCGATGCCGATGCTGAAGAGCCCCAGGGCCCGGTTCAACACCTCCTGCAGCGAGGTGAGTTCGGAGTCGATGAGGATCTCCTGCAGCTCCTCGAGTGACTGCGGCCAGGGCTGCTCACGGTGCTGGCTCTGTGATCGCAGGTCGGCCAGCGTCTCCTCGGTGACGTGCGATCGGACGAGCTCTTCGAGCCCGCCCTCGCGCTGGCAGGCCAGCCATGTCGTGATCGCGTCCTGCGCGGTCCGCACGTAGATGGCCACCAGATCGCGGTGCACACCGAACGGGTAGGGCTGCTGCTCGCTGTCGGCTTCGGGGATGTCCTGCACCGCGTAGTACACGTCCTCATCATCGAAGGACAGATCGTCTCGGTCGGCGCCGAAGAGGGGTCCGTAGGCCGCCATCATCCGAGCTGCGCCCTCGAGGTCGTCGGCCGGCAGTTCCATCAGCTCGCGCAGGTAGAAGTCCTCGGGCAGCTCTACGGACGTGCGGTCCTCGAAGGGGGCGGGGGTCCACAGGATCCAGTCGCCCTTGACGCGCACGTTCTTGATGCGGCGGGTCAGGGGCGGGACCGGGATGGTGGATCCGGGCCACAGCGTGGGACGAAAACGTGGGTCAACGTACTCCGTCATGGCGGCATCATAGCCGCTACGGTGGTAATACAAAACAGTGGCACTTCGTACTACGCGAAGAGGCCGCGGACGAGGAGGCGCAGCAGTGGCCGACTGGCTGGCACGAAAGACCATCGGAGACCAGCACGAACACACCGTCAAAAATGCACTCGAAGCACGCGGTTGGACCGTCCACCCCTGCGGACAAGGCACCTACCCCGCACCCATCCAGCAAGCCCTGAGCCACACGCCCTCGGCCCTGCGCTACTTTCCCGACCTCATCGCAGCCCGCGGCAGCGAGCTCGTGACCATAGACGCCAAAGCACGCATGCCCAGCACCACCTCCCGCACCTACGCCATCTCCCACAAATGCGCCGTGGCAGGGGTGCAGCTCATGGGCGTCCAGGTACCCGTGCCGCTGTACTACGTCCTGGGCGACCTCCATGTCCTGACACCCGCGGAGGTCCTCTACGACACCTTCCACACCCTCCACCCCACCAACGGCGCCTACCACCTGGTCAGCAGCCGACTGGCCTTACCCTTCGACGACGTCTTCGGGACCAGCACCGCCTACGAGCGCGCTGCCTGACCCCGGCGGGTACCCGCAGAGCCCTCTTCCTGAACTGAGGTATCCGGGTTCGCAGTCCGCGCCAGCTCCAGCGGCCGTTGGCCAATGGTCGAAAACACCGTTGGGCTCGGCTCTGCTTCCACCGCTACGGGGGAGCAGGTCTGATGGAGCTTACCCTCCTGCCGTGTGATCAGGAGCAGGATAGTGGCAAGGCGTTGGCCAGGAGAGGAGAGCCGGTGGACGTGGGGGAGCGGTGGGCGTACCGGGTGGCGCCACACCACGGACCCGTCGCAGAAGTCGAGGTCCTGAAGATGGGCACGCAACGCCCGGTGCGGGTCAAAGTCCGCTTCGTCGCGGAGCAAGCGGAAGGCCGACAGGAGTGGGTGCCGCCGGCCCGGCTGCGTGTCGCCTGGCAGGACAAGGATGCCTGGCTGGCTCGCGAAGAGCGGTGGAGCGAGCTGACGCGGGACGGCCCGGACGACGACGACACCGCGTTCCGGGCGGTCGTCATCCTGTTCGACGAGCACCTGTGGGAGGGGCTGGTGTCCTTCGGCGTCAACTACCGTGACCGGGGCCTGCTGTACGTTGACGATGTGCCCGCGCTAGCCGCGCTCCTTGATGTCCCCGAAAGCTTCTTCTGCAGCGATCCGCGGGCGTTCACCGACACCGACGGCGCGCTGACCGCGCCTTGGCCCACCACCGTTCAGGTGGCACGGCTCCTGGCCCGCACCCGGGCCGACCACCTCATGGCCGTCGTGCACAAACACGAACGCCAGGCACGCCAAGACGCGATCTACGGCCGCTACTACCCAGGCCGCGGCAAGAATCCCGGAACCCACATCAGCCCCGAGATCTGCGCAGAGGTCGACCGCAGCTACCAACCCGCCTACAACCTATTGCGCCAGTGGTGCGGCGCGGACGTTGTCGAGAACTTCGAAGAACTCAAGGCCCTGCGTGACGAAGTCCTCCGCATCGGCCAGCTCATGGAGCAGGCTATCGGCTGCCTGCGCCAGGCCGGACAGGCCAAGGCAGCCGACCGCTTCGAGCGGGAACTCGGCATCCCCCTCGAGACGCTGCGACAGGCCGAGCGCGACGACTGACACCCCCGACCAACCGGGCACCAACGACAGGAAGATCCGTGGCCCGCACCAAGCTCAACGAGCGCCAACTCGACGCCCTGCGCCGCATCTGCCACGGCGATGCACCCATTACCTCCGACGACTCCGTCCTCGCCGCGACCGTCTATGCCCTGCGCAACCGGGGCCTGGTCACCACAATCCGGACCGACGGCCGCTGGAGCGCAGCCCCCACCGAGGCCGGCCTCCAACACCTCGCCCACACCGACGCCACACTCGCCCCACGCCCGAGCGCCTCTGCCCCGTCTACGGCACCCGACGCAGCGGAACTGATCACCAGACTCCAGCAATCCGGCGGCACCCTGCACATCGCCAACCCCACCCCGGACGAACGGGCCCGCTGGCGCCGCGCCCTGCACGCCGCACGCGCAGACCACCTGGTCCCCGACGGCCACCATCTCCAGCACACCGGACGCAACAAAGGCGACCTGGTCATCACCCTGCGCCCAGGGTCACCGCCACGACGCGCCGCGCCCCCAAGCGAGACCGTCCCCGTCCCCGACGACCTGCCGGCAGAACGCTTGCACCCCGCAGCCGCCACAGCGCACGTCCCGGTCTGCCCCGACTGCCAGCCCCGCGCCCGCCGCATCATCCACGCCCTCTGCCACACAGCCGAAGCCAAGAACTACACGGTCAGCAACCCCGAGACCGGTTCAGCAGCCAGCCTGGTGATCACCATCGGCGACAGTTCCTTCCCGCTCTCCTTCCACGAAGGCTCCTACGAGGTCCCCGACCCCAGCGGCGCGAAGTACGACTGGCAACGCGTGACCGCGCGCACCACACGCCCATCCCACGAACTCGAACTCAGCCTCGAGCACACCTACGCCCATCGAGGCCGACGCTCTCACTGGGGAGACAGGCAACGCTGGCGCCTGGAAGACAAACTCCCCGCCCTGTTCCGAGAGATCGCCCACCGCGCACAAGCCGAGTACGAACGACTGCAGGCCCAGCAGCGCAAGGAAGAAGAGACACGCCAACGTTGGCTGACTGCGATGCAGCTGGCTCGCACTGCCCTTCTGGAAGACCACCGGCTGAAGGCCCTGCGCACGCAGGTGCAGGCCTGGCAGGAAGCCACTGCCATCCGCGCCTACTGCGACGCGCTCGAAGACCACGGCGCCACCACCGACGTGGCCGAAGCAACCACTGCCTGGACCACCTGGGGCCGGGCCTATGCGGACCGTATCGACCCCGTACCTCAGAAGCCAGGACTACCGGACCCTCCGACGATCACACCAGAGGACCTGCGCCCGTACCTGCGTGGTTGGAGCCCGTACGAGGCCAAACGGGCATGACAGAGGGGTGTGTCGTGACAGGTTGGTCGGGGGCTTGTCGATCAGGTCGCGCTCGTGTGGTTGTTGATGTGGCGGACGGTATCGGCGGCTGCGCTGTTGGCTGTCCAACATCGCCTTCACCACACCCGAGCACCTCATCCAGACCATCTGGCACGGCATCGTCCCCACCTCATCGACGGATGCCTCACCGGGACCGGACTGTTCCTCACCCCAACGACTTCATGAGTCAAGCTCAGTAGGTGGAAGCGGGGGGGGAGGAGGCGGTCCAGAACGGCGTCGTGTTCTTGGAACACCACCCGCCCCACGTTGCGCAGTTCGCGGGCGAGCTGCGGGTCGATGTCTTCGGCGGGGAGCGGGCCCAGTACCACTGCGGACGGGTGGGTTCCGGCGTCGTGGAGTGTGGCCAGGTCCATGGCGACGAGTCTGGCGCCGTACAGGCGGGTGACGGTGTGCGCGATGCCGAGCCCTGGCCCGTCCAGGTCGCCTGCGTACTGCAGGGCCACGCCCTGGTCGACGGCGAGTTGCAGCAGGGCGTGGTCGACGGCGCGCAACTGTCCGCTGGTGCACGCCAGCGGCGCGGTGTGGCCGCATGCAAGGGCGGCTTCGAGGACGGAGGGGTTCTCCACCACGGTGAGCACCTGGATCGGGTCCAGACGTGGGGGAGTGCGGGTCAGGTCGAACAGGTGCAGCGAGACGGGCGCGACGGCGTCGCGTAAGCGCCGGTCGATCGGTCCGTCGCCGACTGCCTGAACGTGGTGGAGCAGCACGGTGGCGGTGAGCCGGTCAGGTACCACTCCGGTCTGCTCGAGCAGGACGCGGATCCGGTCCGGTCGTGTCGGCTCCACCTGTCCGGTCAGTTCGGCGACCAGTGTGACGAGTCGGCTGCCTGCGAGGGTGTCGAGGTCGAAGAAATGGGGGTCACCGGCGGTGTCGTGGGCGAGCTTGGGCAGCGAGACCGGCGGGTTGGCCGGCAGCCGTGTCGTCACGGCGGCGAGGGCGTCGACCAGCTTGCGCACCCCTGTGCCTTCGTTGACGCCGATCCCGGCGGCGCGCATCCGCGCGACCAGCCCCGGACACGCCGGCAGCTGCGCGGCCGCGTACTGCCACACATCCTGGCGTAGTGCCGCGTCGCTTATGCGCTGCTGCGCGCGGTCGATCACCGGCCGTCCCACAGCATGCTCCACCAGTGCCACCAAGTCCTGCGGTTCCAGCCGCAGTACCTGGCATAGCGCTCGCACCGGTACTCGTGCCCCGCGGGCGTCCATGACCACCGCGGAGGTGCCGCGCCGCAGTCGGCCCGCGTCGTCCAGCCACGCCCGCAGCGCCGCTACCCCCGCTGGCGGCAGACCGGCCACCCGCACACTCGCCACGGCCGCCGGATCCGTCCCGGCGCACAGCCGGTCGTGCACGGCTGCCCACAGCGGGGCCAGCGCCTCATCGCCCGCGACCCATTCCCATGTCGTGCCCATCAGTCGGCCATCCCGCCGTCGAAGTCCAGGTCGAGGTCCAGCGTCAGCGGCTGCGCCTCCCCGTGGCCCTGCCACAGCCACGGCACCGTCACGCGGTGCTTCCCGCTGGTGATGACCTGGTGGATGACCACCTGCCCGGCCTCTTTCTTGATCACCGGGGTCATCGAGGGCGCGGTCGCCAGCACATCGAACTCCCACCGGCGCAGCAGTCCCAGCATCTGCCGAAGGTTCGCGTCGTCGAACGCCGCGTCCAGTTCGTCGATCGACAGCAGCCGCGGCCCGCGGTACTCCCCGCTGTACATCGACCACGCGGCCGCCAGCAGGGGCAGCATCGTGGCCAGGCGTCGTTCCCCGGTCGACAACGTCTCCAGCGGGTTCATACCGCGCGGCTTGACCTCCTTGAAACGGTCACTGCCCCCATCGCTGAACGAGGAGTGGGTCACCGAGATCTTCCACTCGTGCCAGGCCCGGTAGTCGAAGGTGTGCGCGACCCTGTCCGCCCACGTGTCCCCGACGGACTCGTCCATCCGCTGCCGCAGTACGTCATACATCCGCTCGAACATCTCGTCCGAGGGGGGACTTTTCACCAGTTCCACCATGGCCTTCGCGTCCGCGTCTGTGCGCACCGCCCACTCGACCTTCACGCCCACCCGGGCCACCCCGGTACGCACATCCTCCAAGGTCTGGCCGATCTGCCGCACCAGTTGTTGCGCGAGATCTTGGCGGACCTGAACGTCGCGCTGTAGTTGGGCGAACATGCTGGTCTTGATGGCTTTCTTGATGTCGGCGCGCAGGTCTTGCTCCAGCTGGGCGACTGCCGCGCGCAGCGCCTCCACCGCTGTGCGCAGGTCCTGACCGCGGGCGGCGGCCGGGTCGGCGACCTCGGCACGCTGCCAACCGGTACCCGATATGTTGGTGAGGATGACCTGGCGGTTGAACCGGGCCAGTGCGCTGTTGGCGGTGCGGGCGGCGCCCTCGAGGGTCTTCAGCGCAGCGTCCCGGGCCCGGGACGCTGCGGCGAGCCGGTCCGCCCCCACTCCCGTGCCTGGCCCGGTGTGGCGGTCGGCCAGCAGGTGCCTGGCCCAGGCCAGTCCCGCGGTCAGGTTCGCGGGCCGGCCCTCCGGCCCGGTGGAGATGTCCTCGCCTACCAGGGCCAGGCCCTCGTCGACGAGTCGGCCCAACCGGGTAAGGCAGGCATCGCGGTGCTCCTCGGCCGCCTGGCGCAGCGGCGCGACCTCATCCAGCCGCGCCCGGGCCGACGCCGCGTCAGCAGCAGCCTCTTCCTTGGCGCGTTGCAGCTCCTCCACCCGTGCCCGGGCGCGGTCGAGCGCACCGGTGACCTCCTGCAGCGAGGCGCGCAGCTCCTCGTACTCGGCGCCGTGCAGGCGCCGCATCTCCTCGACAGCCGCCTTCTCGCGCCCCGCGTCCACGGCGGTTTGCTCTGCCTCCCGGGCGGTGTCGGCCGCCAGGGTCCGCCAGCGTTCGGCGGTTGCCGCGTCCTGGCGTGCCCGTCCCGCGAGGTCGATCACCCGCCCTGCGGCGCCCCGCCAGGCTTCGACCTGCCGGAACATCAAGGTGGTGTCCTCGCGGTGGGCGTCGGCCGCCTTCGGATCCGTGGGCAGCACGGTGCCGCCGCCCGCGTCGGCTGCCCGGTTCAACGCCCGCAGCGCCTGACGCACGGCCTCACCGGCCCGGCGGTGCCGCTCGCGTGCATCGGCCGTGCGCCTGATGGAGTGCTGCAGCTGCTCGCTCGCGTCGTCCTCCTGCTCCTGGGCCGAGAAGACCTGATCCAGCGGTGGGAAACCGGCCTGCTCGACATCGGCGTGGGCCTGGGCGTCCTTCGCCTGCTCCCACACGGCGTGGCTGGCGGCTGCGGTCCCGGCCGTCTCGCGCGCTGTGCTTTCAGCTGTTCGGGCTGCGGCCAGTGCCGTGGCCGCCACCTGTTCGGTGTGCCGTGCCTCCTGGGCCAGCAGCTCCAGCGCGGTGCGGCGCCGCGCGGCAGCCGCGTCCAGGGCGTGTAGTGCCTGCGCCAGCCCGCGTTCGGCCAGGCGGATGTCCTGAGCGGACCGGTTGCGGGTCTCCTGCAGCGTCTTGAGAAGGCCCTGCCACCTCTCGCGGGCCTGCTCCCACCCGGCGGTGGAGGGGAACCGGTCCCGCTCCATCGCGGCGGCGTTCACCCGGGCGCGAGCGCGCGCAGTCTCCTCGCGTGCCCGGTGCAATGTCCCCTGCGCCTGGTCGAGTTGCTGCTCCAGGTCGGCTACGTGCCGGAGCCGGGCGCGTTCGCGGGCACTTCGCCCGATGAACCGCGCCTGGTAGCCGGCCGGTGCGACCGCGGTCGCCACCGCGATCGTGACCTGATCGCCCGCCGACGGGTCCAGGGGAATCGACCGCAGCAGCTGGTGGACCCGCTCGGGGGCGATCCGGCCCTGCGCGTCGGGCCGAAGTACGTCCGCCAGACTCGCCCCCGACGCCGCCGCAGCTCCAGGGCGCAGGGTCACATCCCCTGCCACCGCCTGTCCGTCGGCACGGACCAGTGCGTCCAGCAGGCCACTGACCAGCAGAGCACCCTCGAGGCGATCTCTGGCCTCGTCCGTCAGGTGTTCGGCGAAGTCCACCAGCGCCCACAACGGGGTGCCGTCTACGGGCTGCCGGCTGCGCCACAGCGGTGCAGGTGGTACCGGCGCCGCCTGCTGGGCCTGCTCCAGCTGCTGCTCCAGGTCACGGACCGTTTCCTGCGCGAGTCCCGCCGCCTGGTCGGCGGCGTCCACCGCACGCTGGAGCCGCCCGGCGGCCGCTGCGTGCGCCCGCTCCAGGGACACCTGGATCTGCGCGACTGTCCGCGTGGCGTCGACCGCGGCCCCGTCCCCGGCCGGCTCCGGCACCATGCCGACGTCGATCAGTACCGCATCGCGCCGCCACACGCCGACCAGGCCCTGCCACTGCTCCCAGGCAGCCCCGGCTGCCGATCCGGCCCCGTCCGCTGCCTCCTGAGCCTGCGCGACGGCGGCCTCCGCCTGTGCGACCTGCCGCAAGTGAGTCTCCTGGTGCTGCTCCCGGGCCTCCTTCCCGGCCGCGTCCTGCTCCCGGGCCTCCTCCTGTGCCCCGTGCAACGCCTGCGAGGCGTGCTCGGCCGCGCCGCGTTCCTGCTCCCACAGCGTGCGTGCCTGCTCCCATGCGCCGGCCGCCTGCTCGGCCACCGCACGGTCCGCGACTGCCTGCCGGTGGTGCCCTGCCGCGTCGATCCTCGCCCGCGCCTCGCCCGCGACCTGAGCGAGCCCTGCTGTCAGCTTCCCGACGGGCAACCGCTCCCCGTCGCCGCGACCGTCCCGCACGAGCAGCTCTAGGGCGGGACCGCGCAACTCCACTGCCGTGTCTGCCCACTGCCGCATCTCCTCCAGCAGCGTGTCCTCGGCCCGCGCCCGCGTCCTGCCCGTCTGGTCGGCCGTGGCCCGGTCCGTTTCCTCGACCCCTTCGGCCTCGCGCAGATCGGCCGCCGCCGCGACTTCCATTCCCTGCGCCGTCGCATGGTCTCCGAGCGCGGCTTCTACCTTCCGCATCTGGGAGATCCGGGTGTCCACCCACGCCAGCGGTGCCGCGCACGCCTCGTCGACCACGCCTGCGGTCACTGCCGCGGCCTCGGCCGCCACCAGCCGCTCGTCGAGGGTGAGCAGTCCCTCCAGGGCCGCATCTGCGCCAAGCCGGCCCCCCACCAACCGCAGTGGCCCGGACACCGCCGACACGGCGCCCTGCGCCGACCGGACGCCATCCGCCGATTCCCGGGCGGCGCCCTC
This sequence comes from Streptomyces sp. NPDC048415, assembly GCF_040651675.1. Lineage (NCBI taxonomy): Bacteria > Bacillati > Actinomycetota > Actinomycetes > Kitasatosporales > Streptomycetaceae > Streptomyces > Streptomyces sp. NPDC048415. The sequence continues at coordinate 35,793 of NZ_JBEZKJ010000042.1, forward strand.
AGCCCGGGAAGCCTCGCCGCCGACCTCGTCCGACCGTTTGGCCGCTGTGCGGGCGGCAGCGGCCAGTTCGACCGCCCGCTGCTCACGCTGCGGAAGGACCGCGCCTGCGTGCCCACGCAGTTCCTCCTCCGCCGCGTTCTTCCGCCCCTCCAACTCCCCGATCTCGGCCCGCGTCCCGGCCAGCAGCTCCACGGCCTCGGCTTCCCGCGCCCCGGCCTGCTGCGCCTCCTCGCTCGCCTGGCGCTCACGCCTGGTCTGAGCGTCGAACCCGGTGTTCGCCGCGATCAGCGAGGCGGCCTCGACCACCGCCACCGCCTCCACATACCGGCGATACGCCCGTTCCGCGCCCTGCAGCAGCTTCTCTTCCGCCCGGGCACGCTCCAACTGGTCCTCGAGCTCAGAGATCCGCTCCATCGCCTGAGCGATCACCGTCAGCCGCTCACCGTCCAGCGCAGGCAACGCGCTGGACAGTAACCGGCCCATCTCCGCCGCGGAGATCGCTTCCGCCGTGCGCACACTGCGCAGGCTGCGCAGCACCCCCACCAGCGCGTCGAACTGCACCTCGTCCAGCGGGGCGAACAGCTCCTCGCGCACCGCCCGCCGGTAGTCGTGCTCGTCCCCGACCACCTGCAGATGCTCCGACAACCGCGCTCGGTTCGACGCCGCAGACGAGGCGCTGGAGGTGAAGGCCTGTCCCTGACAGGCAGCCAACTGCGCTGCGAGGTCACCGATCCGCACCGGCTCCCGGTCCACCTGCAGCCGCAGCTGCTCCCCGACTCGCCCTCGTGCCAGGAAGAACACCCGGTGCATCGCCTTGCCGACTGCCCTCAGCCACAACCCAGTCGTCACATACTCCACAGCCCCGTCATCGGTGCGCCGACCGTACTCCAGCCACCACATCCCTGTGCGGTCCTGCTGCTCGTCCCGGTCGGTGTGCCGGCTCAGCAACGTCCCGGCCGCCTTCCCTGACACCGACAAGGCGGTCTGCGACACGTCTGCGTCCAGCAGCACCGTGACCAGCATCGACGCTGACAAGGACTTCCCCGACCCGTTCGGCCCTGCGAGTGTCAGCCACCCGTTGCCGAACAGCAGCTCCTCCTCCGCCCAGGCCCAGGAGTTCACGACCCCGGCCCGCGTGGGCTGCCAGCGGCCCTCCGCGACTGGCACCCCGAGCCTGACGCCACCGGCCCTGACGGGCCCGTTTCCGGCGATCTTCACGCATCCCCCTCAGTCGGCTCGACGCCGGACGCCTCACCGGGCTCCGGCCCCGCCGTGCCGCGGGCGGCGTGCGCCACCCGCACTCGCCACAGGTGCACCCCAGGCGTCGCCTGCCACTGCTCTGCCTCGCCCACCACCGGCACGAGCAGCCGCGCGGCCGTCAGCTCACTGATCGCTGCCCGTGCCAGCGCGGGAAGCTGTGCCTTGTGACCGGCAGCCCAGTTCGGCATCACCGCCCGTACCCCCTCCAGCAGCTCCACTACGTCACCCACCTGCACCACCGAACCGGCCCGGTCCCGCTCGGACAGATGAGCCAGTAGCGCCAGCGCGGCCTGTCGCTCCATCCGCCGCCCGTTGGGGAAGTCCATCGCGGTTCCGAGCCCACTGGGATCGGTGACCTCCCACCAGTCCCGGCGCACTGTCACCCCCAACCCCAAGCCGGCCAGCAGCGCCAGCCCCCGCTCCCGGCCGGCCAGCGTGTGCAGGTACGCCGTCCCCGAGGTCTGCTCGTCGAAGGGATCCACGCCCGGGTCGTCCACCAGCCGCCGCAGCGCCTGCAGCCGCCGCCCCTCCAATGACGCCGTCTGGTCCGGCTCCGGTGCCACCGGGTCGAGCAACGAAGCGGTCGACAAAGCCGCCGCGTGCTCCTGCGGGGGCAGCACGTCTAAGCCGAGCAGCGCGGGGGACAGCGACGAGAACCGCGCCGCCAGCCGGTCCCTCGAAGCCGTCACCACCAGGTCAGCGTCCTCGTCCACCACGACCCGCTCCAGGTCGGAGTCCGCCTCCACCGAACCCTCGGCCTCCAGCACCTGCAACGCGTCCACCAGATTCTGCCGGTGCCAGCGGGCCTCCTGCTTCGACGTCCCTTCCCCGGCCACCCACTGCACCCGCGGCAGCCCGCCCGAGGCGGCCTCCTCCGCGCACACCTGCGCGAGCGCCTGCATCAACTCCCGCACGCTCAACCGCGGACGCCGCCACAACTGCTCACACACCAGACACACCAGCACCAGCGCCTCCTGCGACAGCAGCACCGGACGGCCCCCGCCGCGGGCCACCGAAGGCCCCCGGTCACCAGGGACATCCACACGCCGCTTGTGCAGCCGGACCAGCTGCGCCACCTCCAGTACCTCGAACGTCCAGCCCAGCTCCGACCGGAACAGCCCTGCCAACGCGGCCTGCCCCTTTACAGCCGCCCGGTACAGCTCCGGCTCAGCCTCGGCCCGAAGCCGTCCTCGATCCACCAGCACCCGGGCCGCATCCCGCAGATCGGCCTCCAACACCTCGCCGCTCATGCCGCCCCCTGGACAACCGCTTCGCCGGCCTGCTCGCTCGCATCGACACGGATACGCAGATCCGGGCCGGTCAACACCCCTTCGGCCAACTCAACCCGGACCTGCCGGTCCGCCATCCCCGGCCGCACCCGCACCACGACGTTGGCCCCCTCGGCCACCGCAGACCCGAACCCCAGCACAGGGTCGAACTCCTGCAGCGCCACCTCCACCGCCCGCAGCAAGATCACCGAGGCATCCGCCGCCAACCCCGCGAAATGCTCCAGCCCCACCTCTCCAGGAGTCACCAGCACCTGGGCAAACCGGCGGCGCAGCTGCGCCGCCTCGCGCGCCTGGGCCAGCGCGCTCTCCCGGTCCACGGTGGTGTCCGCCAGCTTCCGGGGCCTGCCACCAGGCTTCCCCACCCGCTCATGTTCACGCAGCGTCACCTCTACGCGGTGTACCGTGAGCCCGGCTGCCGCCACCGTCGCATGTGCCACGTCTTCCTCAGCCGGCCCGATCTGAGCGTGCCAAGCCGGCCAGTCCCCAAACGCCGCCCCATACACGCGCCGCGCCTGCTCCGCGCCGCCCTGCCGGTGCAAACTACGCGCCATAGAGCGGAAGTCAGCCCCCAGATCCGCGCCCCGCCTCCTGGCCGCATACCGCCGGTCGATCGCGATCAAGAGCGTGTGTACAGCACCAGTAGCCGAAGCGATCAACCGGTAGACCGTCCCGTCAGGCGTGAACCACGCCTCCAAGTCGGCCAGGCGACGCATCCGCTCGTCCACCCAGCGCTGCTGCTCGGCCGGATCCACCAGACCCGCGTGCACGGCCGCAGTCTCCACGACCGGACCGTGACCCACCTCCCGCAGCGCCACCAATGCGTCCCCCACCCGCCGCAACGCCCGCCCGTACTCCCGCGGAAACTGCCGCAGCGCCTCGAGCACCCGGTCCCGGTTCCTGCCGAACACATCGTCGTCAGTGACATCGGACTGGACCATCTGCGCCAGCGCACCGTAGAAGTCGGCCGTAACCCGCTGGAGTTCATCGATCCGGGTCCGCACATCATCGAGATCCCCTGGCAGCAGCCCAGGATCGTTCTGGAAATGCTCCAGCATCCGGCGGACCGTCTGCTCCACACCGTCCAGCAGCCGGCTCGGCAGCTGCAGCGCACGACGAGAGTCCAGCACCGCTGCCCGCACAGCGGCCACCAACGCCCGGCCTCGCAGTGTCAACGCCCAGGCTTCCTGCCGCGAGATCACCCCGCGGTAGTTGCGCACCGGCGCTGCATAGTCCCTGAACGGCTTGGCGAGCTCCCACTTGGCCAGTTGCTCAAGCGACGACAGCAACTGCTCCTCGGTCAGCCCATCGTGGTAACCCACGGTGCGCAGTTGCTCGAGAATCTGAGCCGGTGTCCACATCGGGCCGCGGGTAGACAATTCCTCCAACGCAGCCAGCAGGGCCGTATAGCGTTCCCGCACGAGGTCCTCGGGCAGGGCGAACACAGTCCAGTCGCTGGACAGAACGCTCCGCCACCACTGTCGCGATTGATCCATTCCGTCCCTCGCCTCGTACGTTCCCCACGTGTACAGAGCTTCCTAGCTTGAAGGCCATCGCTGACAGATCTCCCACGAATTGGGAACAACGGCCGTTTCCCACCAGGACACAAAGCGCCACCCATCAGTACTTCGCCGTCCCGGCCGCCGGTACTGACGAATCACAGAAAAAGGAATGGATTTTCGATTTCGACGGGAAAGCTGCATACCCGGGTCAGGATGTTGCCCGGGAGTCATGCGGCGACGCGGTGCTGGGAGAGTTTTGCCAGCATGACCTGATTGGCTTCCCAGCCGTCGGGGAATTTGGCCGGCACGGACAGGTGCACCGGATCCATCGAGGGGTGGCTGTCGAGGAGGTCGGCGATTCCTTCGCGGGCGACGACGATGCATGCCTGCCGGTGGCGGGAGGCGAGGACACACAGCCGTCCGGTCTCCAGGTGGAAGGCTGTGGCGTCCCGGCGGCCGGACAGCGGGTGTACGACGATGACGACTTCGAACTCGCGGCCCTGCAGCCGGTTCGCGGTGTCGACCGCCACATCGGGAGCGTCCGGGTTGCCGGTCCGGGTGAGTGCGGTACGGACCAGGTCGGCCTGGTCGCGGTGGGCGACGCCGATGGCGATGTCGCCGGCGTTCAGGGGGCGGCCGCCGCGGTGGCGCTCGCAGGTGGCGACCGCTCCGCGGTCCAGCAGCCGGCCGGCGAGGTCGGCGGCGGTCTGGATGGTTTCGGTGTCGGTGCGCGGGACGTGGCGGCGCTTGAGTTCGTGCAGGGCCCAGCCGGTGGTGAAGGCCATCGTGAGGGTCTCGTCCAGGTCCGTGCTGCCGAACCCGGCGGTGCGGAACTCCAGGGCGCGTGTGCCGTGGGCGGTTCCGGCGGTGAAGCCGGTGAACGGGTAGAAGGCTTCATTGACGGTGGGCGCGGCGGAGGACGGGAGGCGCCAGGACACCGGCAGCCGGTGCACGGGGATGCCTCGGTTGTGTTCCAGCATCACGCTGACGCCGTTCTGCGTCGGGTCGTGCGGCAGCCCGATCCAGCGTTCGGTGCCGACGATCGTGAACGGGTCCAGCTGGCCCGGGTCGCCGACGAACAGGCCACGGTCGAAGCGCTCGACGATCTGAAGCAGCATGTCCGAACGCATCTGGTAGGACTCGTCCAGAATCGCCCAGCCGAACGTGCTGTCGCGGACGGTGGCCCACTTGGCGGCGGTGCCGACGATGATCCGGCAGCCGGCCAGGTCACCCAGGGTGCGGCCGACGGTCGTGTTCGCCAGGGCACCCAGGGCCGGTGGCGGGCTGTAGTCGCTGGCGCTCAGGCGGCCGAGGGGGATGTCGGGGTGCGTCGTGGCGAGGCGCTCGATCAGGTCGTCGACCTGGTTGTTGGTCTGGGCGACGATGATCGGGCGTTCGCCGCATGCGGTGAGTTCCTGGGCGGCGCGGACCACCAGGGTGCTCTTGCCGGCGCCGGGCGGGGAGTCGACGACGACGGCCTTGTGCCGGGTGTCGGCCAGGTCGGCGAGGATCGCCGCGGTGGCGGCGTCTGCGGACGCTGCCGGGTCGGCTGCAGTGGTGTCGTCAGTCCTCATGGCCCCACTCCTCTGCGGCGGCGTCCTCGGGTACGGCGGAGTCGGTGTCCGGCTCGTCGGGGCCGGGGCTGTGTGTCCACGGGGTGTGATCGGATGCCGGGAACACGGGTGTCGGGCGCCAGCCCGGGTCGGGAAGGTAGGCGAGGTGCTGGCCGGGCTCCGGGACGGTGCCCGGGTTCGGGGTGCGGGAGCGTCCCATGCCGCCGGTGACCTCCACGGTGACCAGCGTGGTGTCGCCGTCGGGGTGGACGGAGGCGATGACGGCCTTGTGGCCTGTCGGCATGGACGGGCTGATCAGTTTGGTGCCGGCGGCCAGCCGTACGGGGTCGTCGGTGCGGAGGGTGACGTACGGGCGTGGCACCCGTCTGTTCTTGGCCGTGGTGACCATTCGGCCGGGCTCGCTCTCCTCGACCGTTCCCGCGAATGCCTCCCCGGCGCTGCGCCGGTCGGCCAGCACGAACGGGTCGTCGAACGCCATATCGGCTTCGAAGTCGGCCAGCGCTCGCTCCAGCCGGCTCAGGCGTTGTGCCGCGCCGATCGCGGTGTCCCGCTTGCGCTGGGGAAAGCCGCCGGCATCCCGGTAGTCGGAGTAGGAGGTGAAGGACACGCAGTCGCGTTCGAAGCGCTTGGCGGTCCGCGGTGCTTCGGGGACGGACCGCAGCAGCGATATGGCTGTCCACATCATGCGCCAAGTGGGCTTGACCTGTTCCGCGACCAGGTCGCGCAACTCGGCCTGGGCAGTGGTCAGTTCGTGCGGGTCGCCGAGGGTGTGGGCCGCGTCGAACCGTTTGATCGCAGGTGCCAGGTGCCGGTTGTCGAACTCCGGGGACGTCGCCGGGCCCGCCGGCGGGCAGATGTCCGGGTTCTCCGCGTCGGCCAGGGATTGCTCGACGCTCAGCCCGTCCGGGGGTGCGATCCAGGCCATGAGGGAGGCCAGGTTCTGGTCCTCCAGCGTGCTTTGGCCGGTGGCCCAGTGCTCGCTGAGCATCGCGGTGACGGGCAGCAGCATGGAGGTGCCGGCCATTTCGGCGGTGTCGACCAGGAACGTCAGCCACATGCCGAACTCGGGGACGACGTCCGGCACGGCGTAGGGGCCGGACGTCGAGCGGAAGCGGCACATGCGTCCGAGGTCGGCCATGGCTTTGATGCCGCCGTGGTTGGGGACGAGGATCTGCGGCGCGTCGCTGTAATGGGAGCGCTCGCCGTCGCCGCGGCGGTCCTGGCGGTAGGAGTCGATGTACCTCATCACGATCTGGCCCAGGTCGGCGGCGAACGTAAACCTCTGGTCGCGGTTGCGGGGTTGCGGCACGACCAGCAGCGTCATGTCCCTCTTGGCGGTGCCGACCATGGCCGCCAGCGGAGCTCCGGCTTCTCCGGCCATGGTCAACGGGATGATCACCAGTGGCCGGCCCGACAGGCGCCGGTGGCGGAACTCGGTCTGGTGTACCGCCTCCATGGTTTCCATCGCCTCTACATGCGCCAACGCAGACAGCATGCTCACGCGGCACCCCCGATTTCTCCGGTCAGCTCGGCGCGCAACCGTGCGGCGTGCCGCAGCGCGGCGGCCATGTCGCTCTGGTCAGCGGTCGGTGTCAGCTGCCCGCGGGCCAGTCCGAGGGCCATGGTCACGGTGTCGATCCCGCCCAACTGTTCGCGCACCGCCGGGCCGAGTACGTCCAGTGAGGCTTCCGCGCGGGCGCGGGCGCGGCAGTAGAACGCCATCTCGCAGTGGTTCAGGCAGTCCGGGCGGTACGTCGCGGGCACCTGTTCCAGCGCCTCGGCCAGTTCTTCGGCCGGGCGGCGGGGCTGCTTGTTGTCCTTGTCGATGTCGAGGTCGAAGGTGAGTCCTTCGGGCAGCAGGTCCACGAGGTCGCTGATGCGCTCGATGCGGGCCAGCTGACGGGTCAGGGCGGATACCTGCTTGCGGGCGTCGACGAACGCCGCGGTCGGGCGGTTGGTGAAGTCCTTCGGTGCGACCAGCACGATGGTGTCGGACACGGCCTCCGGGCCGATCCCGGCCTCCTCGAGGAGAGCGCGCAGCGCGATGACGTATGCGCACGCCTGTGTGGTCGCCGACCGCACAGGCGCCGGGTCGGCCTGCCCGTCGATGATCGGGAAGCTCTTGATCTCCACGATGTAAAAGCGGCCGTCGATACGGAAAGCCACCAGATCCGGCTCCAGGAACGCCTCCTGCCCGCCGACCTCGAGGTAGAGCATCGGGTGGTCGAACAGGGTGCCGTCGCCGGTGCCCTGGGCTGCCTGCAGCAGTACCCGGGCAGTGTGGTCGCGGCGGGTCTCGTTGCGGCCGTCGCCGCCGACGTCGTTCAGGTTCAGGTACGCCACCTCGGGCAGCGTCAGCTTCAGCGTCTCGCGCAGGACGCGCAGGAGTTCCGCGCAGCCGTTGTCCTTCACCATCGCCTCGAAGGCGTTGCCGCGGGCGAAGGCGAAGGCGGACTGGCCGAAGGGGGAGGGGTAGCCGGCGTGCTCGGCGATCGCGGCCTTGTCGGATCCGGAGGCGTCCAGCAGGGCCCGCAGCGTGCAGCGCGGGTTGTTCTCCAGGGCGGCCAGCGAGCGGGCGTTGTAGGGCCGGCGCTTTGCGGATCCGCGCAGCGCGGCCAGTCGGTCGTCGACGGGTGCTTTCACGGTGTCGGAGATCCTTGCAGGGGAGAGGGGACTGTTGTTGAAGGAGAGGGTCAGGCCCGGGCCCGCAGGTGTGTGACGCCCTGCGAGGGCGCGCCGAACAGCTGCTGGTCGTCGCTCAGTGACTTGCGGGCCCGCCGCGAGGCCTCGGCCCGGGCGGCTCGGTCGGCGTCGGCGTGCACGTCCAGCTCGGCCCGGGCGGCCTCGATCACCTGCTCCGGATCCAGAGCACTCTCGTGACCGGAGGCGCTTTTCGGCATCGCGTCGGGGATGTTCACGGCGAAGCGCCACAGCAGCCGTAGCGCCTCCGGGCTGGGCCCGCTTCCCGCGGACTGTGCCGCGGTGTGCACCGCCTCGGCGATGCGGATCGCGCCGGTGAGGAAGTCGACGCGTGGTGAGTGTGGTCCGATGATGCGCTGTTCCAGCGTCCAGGTGCTGATGGTGACGAGCGCCCGCACCGGTGTCAGCAGGTCGTGCGCCAGTGCCGGAGGGAGGTAGTACGGCCGGGCGCCGGGGCTGGAGCGGTAGGAGCGCTCCTCGTCCCGGCGCAGGCTGGACAGCTTGGACGCGGACAGCTCGCCCGGGAAGAACGCCTCGTGCACGCCGACGATCAGTTTGGGGGCGGCCGGGGTCCCGAGCAGCATCAGGGCGCGGTGGACGTGCTCACGTGCCGGGAGCTGCGCTCCCCGGGCGGCCGGAGCTGCTTCCGGCGTGGGCCGGGGCGGTGCGGGCGCCGGTTCGTCGGCGTCGAGGAGGGCGTCCCAGGCCCGCTCGGCACGGCGCAGCTGCGCCCGCAGCTCGCTGGCGCGCTCGGTATCACCGGCGGCGGAAGCGTCGCGGATCGCACGACGCAGGGTGCTGATGCTCTTCTCCAGGGCGTCCAGCGGATCACTCATGCCCCAGACGTTACCAGACTTCCAGAGTTTTCCAGACTCTTTCCTGAGATTCGGTGTACAGTCGGCGCCACTGAACCTCCGGCCGAGCGGCGCAGCCGCGGCCGCCCGCCGACCGTCCCCCTGGAGGCGCCCCCGTGACGGCACGCGTATTCCACACCTCCGACTGGCACCTGGGCCGCCAGATCGGCCGCTACCGACGCGACGCCGAAGTCGACGCCGTCCTGGACGAAATCATCGACATCGCCGACGAGTTCGCCCCCGACCTGATCGTGCACAGCGGCGACCTGTTCGACAGCTCCCGCCCGGGTCTGGACGACATACGCCGCGCAGCACAGGCACTGCGCCGCCTCGGCGCGATCGCGCCCGTGGTCGTCGTCGCCGGCAACCACGACACCACTCACGTTCTGGCATTCGTGGAGTACGTCCTCAACGACATGGGCAGCCGCGAACACGACCAGGCCCGGGTCCGCTTCGCCACCGACGCCCGCCCCGACCGGCTGCTCGTCGCCGACTACCCCGCCAAGGACGGGGACCTGACGCTGCGCATCGGCGCACTGCCCTACCTGCACCCCAACCGGTTCACCTACGACTTCGCCGATCCCGCCCTGACGACCGCGACCTACGCCCAGCGGATGCGCACCGTTCAGACCGATGCCTACCGTCGCCTGACCGCGGGCAGCGGCGCCCGGGATATTCTGGTCTTCGCCGCCCATCTGTTCGTCGAAGGAGCCGCCCCCTCCTACTCGGAGAGGAAAATCTCCATCGCCGACGACTACGCCGCCGCAGCCACCGACATGCCCGGCGTCGCCTACGGGGCCCTCGGCCACATCCACAAGCCGCAGCGCGTCGCCCGCGCCGGATTCCCGGCCTACTACGCCGGCAGTCCGCTGCAGATGGACTTCGGCGAGAGGGGCGACACCAAGAGCGTCGTGCTGGCCGAGATCGGCCCGGGCAGGGAGCCCCTCATCGAGACTGTGCCGCTGACCGCCGGCCGCCGTCTGATCCGCCTGGAAGGCACTCTGGAAGAGATCGCGCAGCGCGCCGGCCGGGTCGGAGACGCGTGGGTGAAAGCAGTGGTGAACGTCGAAGCCTTCAACCCGTCCCTGTCCAGCACCCTTACTGCGATGCTGCCGCACGCGACGATCGTCGACGTCGAAGAACGCCGCGCCGATGCAGCCCACCGCGTGCTGGACCGGGAGACCTCCACCAGGGAACTGCCGGGCATCGAAGACCTGCTGCGTGACTATCTGCCCGGCCGCGGCACCACCGGGCCGGCCCTGGACCGTGTCATGGCCGCCTTCGCCCAGCTGCAGGCCGAACCCGACCCCGACGATCCCGCACCGTGCTGCGAGGAGAACCTGCTGACCGCCGCCATCGCAGGCCGCCCCCTCGACAGCATCGACCGCTCCGGCCTGCTGACCGGCACCGACACCAACACAGCGGAGGCGGCACGATGAAACCGCTGGTACTCGCTCTCACCGGATTCCGCAGCTACCCCAGCCTGGCCCGGATCGATTTCACCGGCAAAAGCCTGGTCGCAGCCCTCGGCGACACCGGCGCCGGCAAAAGCAGCCTGCTCGACGCCGTCGTCTTCGCCCTGTTCCGCAAAAGCACCTGGGATGCCAGAGAACCCCGGCATCTCATCGCCGATGGTGCACAGGCCATGAGCGTCGAGTTCACCTTCCTGCACGACGGACAACGCTGGCACGTACACCGGACCATGCACGCCACTAACCCGAACGCCGCCCGGCACCACCTGAAAAACCTGGACACCGGCGAGGAGACCGACGGCGCCACCGCCGTCGACAACCGCATCAAAGCGGTGCTGCAGATGGGCTACGACACCTTCCTGCGCGTCGGACTGCTCCCACAAGGAAAGTTCGACCAACTCCTCACCGCCACACCCAAGGAACGCAGCCCACGGCTGCGGGAACTGTTCGGCGCCGAGTCACTGGAACTGGTCCAGCAGATGGCCGCCCGTCACAGCCACACTCTCCAGGCACTGCTGAGCGACGCGAGAGCCAAACGCGCCCCCATGCCGGACAACCCCAAGCAGACTGCCGCAGAAGCCGACGCAGCCGCCGACGCAGCCACCGCCCACGCCGAACGGCTGAAGACCGCCATCGAGCGCATCACCGCACTGCGGAGCGAGGTCTTGGCAGCCCGGGCCACCGCGGCGTCGGCCACCAGCACCGCCGAAACACTGTCAACGTGCGCAGTGCCCGATGCCGGAGCCGTCCTCGACGCACTCGAGCCCGTCGCCACCGACATCGCCGCACGCCACGACGCCCTGGACCAGCGCGCCGTACACGCCGCAACCCGTGAACTCGAACTGACCGCAGCGATCACCGCGGCAGACGCGGCAGGAGAAGGCCAGGACGCGCTCGCCCAAGCCGCCATGATCCTTAAGACCCTCGCGGCAGACGCCGAGGAACACCGCAGTGAGCGTGACCGGCTCGCCATACTCGCCGAACAACTCGCCGACGAACGCGACGCCATCACCGAAGCCGAGGCAGAACTGGACGAGGACGCCGAACACGCAAAACCGCTGGCCGAGCAGGCCGGTGCCGCCGCAAAGACGAGCAACCAGATCCGCACGTGCGTCACCACCGTCCGCACCGCGCTGACCACAGCCCTCACGGCGGCCCGCCGCGTCGCCGGCACCGCGAGCGCACACGCTGCCGCAGTGGACCGGCGCACATCCGCCCGTGACGATCTCGGCCCAGTGGAGGCGAAAGCAGAGGCAGCACGCAAAGCTGTCAAGGAAGCCGACACTCATCTGGAGGCGCTGCGACAACGCAACACGGCTGCTGCGCTCGCCGCCGAACTGCGCCCCGGTGACGACTGTCTCGTATGCCACCAGCAGGTCCCGGACAACTTCGCACCCCCGACGGATACTCATACGGCCGAGCTGGCCGCGGCGACGGACCGGCTGAGCCGGGCAAAAACCGCACGTGACACGGCCGTCGAACGGCTCGCTAAAGCCCGTGCCGATATGACCGCCGCCGAAGAGGCGGTCCTTGCACGCGAGAGAGAGCACCACAGCGCACAGCAGACAGCACAGGAGACCAGTGCAGACGCGGTGCGCGCCTTCGCAGACCTCGCTGCTCTGGCCGCCGAAACCGACGCAGGCTTCGACGCCGAAGCAGCATCACTCGCACTGACCGCTGCCACCGCAGCCCTGGCTGCCCCGACCGCTGATGGCCCTGCACCACTCGAGCAGAACACAGCACCGATCGCCGACGCGATCGCCGCATGCGAGCAGGCAGCCGTCAGGCACACCGAGCAACTGCAGGCCGAAGGGCATCGCCGCATCGCCGAGGTCGAAGCCGGCCGCAAGGCGCTGGACGAGCGCACGCGAGCCCATCAACGCCACACCGACGACACCGCGAAGGCCTCCGCGCTTCACACCCGTGCCGTGGTCAGGACCACCACCCAGGTCAGCACGCTCCCCTCCCGCATCCAAGCGATGCTGCCGCACGACGCGATCGACATCCTCGCCGATGAGGCAGCCGCTGCCGCCGCCGCTGTCACCACCCGGCAGGCAGAAGTCCAAGAGCTGTTCGACCAGAGGGAAAAGGCAAGGGCGGAGAAAGCCGAGGTACTTGGCGAACAGCGTGCCCTCGACAAGGACACTCAGGTCCGGCTGGAGCACCCGCTGAACCAACTGCGCGGCCGACTGGACGTGTGGGCGCAGGCCGTCACTCAGGCCCTCACGCATCTCGAGGCCTCCGACCAGCACCAGGCGCCGAAGGCCCCGGCCCAGTCAGAGATCGCCGAAGTCCGCACGTACGCCTCCGAACTGTCGACGACCACCTCAACGCTGGGTGACAAGCTCACCCAACGTGCCGTCGCCGCCGCAGACCACGCAGCCACTGCCGAGAACAGCCTCAGCGAGTGCGCCGCCGCACTTACCGATGTCGACGGCTTCGATACCCACGCCGATCTGACAACACCCGAAGCGCTCCACCCCCTCGTTGCCGCAGTCGGACAGGCAACCAAAGAAGCCAAAGACCAGCGCCAGAAGCGGCAGGAAGCGCAGGACCTGATCAAGCCGGCCGCTGACCTGGACTTCGCCATCACCGCGGGCAAGGCCCGCTGTGAAGCCCTGGAAGTCCTGCGCCGCGAACTGGTCGACGCCAAGTTCCTGAACCACCTCACCATGCTGCGTACCCAGGCACTGCTCGGTGTCGCCAGCGACCTGCTCGGCCAAATGTCCGACGGGCGCTTCGGCTTCGCCGACAGCTTCGACATCGTCAGCCGCAACTCCGGCGTCGCCCACCCCCCGAACCGGCTGTCCGGAGGAGAGAAGTTCCAGGCATCACTCGCCTTGGCCCTGGCGCTCGCCGAACTGCACTCCCGCAGCGGCCCGGCCCTCGGCTCCCTGTTCCTCGACGAAGGCTTCGCCGCCCTCGACACCACCGCACTGGACGCCGCCCTCGAGGTACTGCGCACCCAAGTCAACGGGAATCGCCTTGTCATGGTGATCAGCCACCTGCACGCTGTCGCCGAGGCCGTCGACGACGTGCTGCTGGTGGAGCGGACGCCTGCCGGATCGTCCGCCCGCTGGCTCACACCGACCCAGCGCGACGAACTAGCACAGGCCGATCTGGTCAGCGGCCTACAAGCACTGGCGCGGTAGCTGTGCCGGAACCTCTTCGACGAACACGTCGTCTCCGTAGCGTCGTGACCATCCACGACCCTCCTGTTGTCAGTCCCTCTCCGTAGGCTGGCCATGAGGCACGTGAGACAGGAGGGCAACGTGGCCCGCAACGGAATCAACAAGCGTGATCTGGACAAGTGGGCGAGAAACGTGGTCAAGGAGACCAACAAGAGCCTGGAGCGCGCTCAACGACGGAACCCTCCTCGTGTGTCCGCCCAGCTCGATGCCACCGCCAGCGCGGTCCCCGGCGGTGAGGTGATCGGGAGCAGCGGATATCTCGCCCGGCTGCTGCTGTGGTTGGACGGCTCCGCGAAGCAGACCCCGTCGGCGTACATCGACGTCGCCCCGTTCGTTGAGGAGCTCCAGCTGGAGGAGGAAGATCCGGCCATCCTTGCTCTCCAGCTGGAGCAGCACGGCTTGGTAGAGATCCTCCGGGTCATGGGAGGGAACAAGACCCACGTCCATCTCACCGACCCCGGCCGCGTCGCCGTGCGTCAGCTGAAAGACCTGCAGAAGGACCGTGCCGCCCGGATCCGGCACACGATGGACGCCTTGCTGAGGTGGCTCTTCGACACCGCCAGCGACCAGACGCCCGTCGATCCGGCCCTGTTCCTCGCGACGCCCGGCTCGTACTTCGCCGGAACCGAGATCAGCGGGAACGAGCTACACCAGGCGCTCGCCTACCTGACAGAGCACGGCCTCATCCACCACATCGACACCGACCCGGCCACGGTCGCCATCACACCCCAGGGCGTCAGCTGCGCCCTGGTAGGAGGAAGTGTGCAGGACCACATCAATCAGCCCCGCCCCGGCACCACGTACAACAACTACATGCCGAACGCCAAGGGCGTCATCATCGGCGAGCAGCAGCACTTCACCCAGAACAACACCGACGGTGTCGACCCGACGCTGTTCGCCCAGCTTGCCGGGTACATCGGCCAGGTCAGCACCACCCTGGGCATGTCCGACGCGGACCGAGCCGAGCTGGAGCGCGTCGCCCAGGACCTCCACACTGAGGCAACCTCCGAGAATCCTGAGCCGGGCCGCCTGCGTCAGTTCGCCACCCAGCTCAAGGACAAGCTCCTGGAGGCCGGTACCACCATCGCGGCCACGATGGGCGTCCAGATGGCGGAGCAGGCCCTCGCCGCGTTGACCCAGTAGACCCGCCTGCAACACCGAAACTCCCGGGGAGCAACCACCACATTCCCGGGCCCCCGGCTTGGGACCACGTGGTTCAACGGGCGCCGGCGTCATGGTGCGCCAACTGGTCAGGGCGACCGGGGCCGGAGGCCCGCTACCTCTTCGCCAGCAGCTTGGCCGTGCTCACGCGGTCCGCGTCGACGAACGGGTTGACGGTGACATCGAGGCCGAAGAGCGCGTAGATGTGGCGTAGTGCTTCGTAGGCATCGCGTTCCGGATCGCCCAGGGCCCGTCAGCTGTGGTTCCAGTCGTCGCTCGTGGCCGGCTGCGGCGCACCCCGGAACGGGAAGGTCGGGTCATCGCCGGCGGCGAGTACGCGTCCGGGCGACTGGGTGAAGTCCGAGGCGACGATCCGATGTGTCCATGAGCCGTCGACCAGCGGCAGCACATGCCGGTCGACCAAGCGGAAGTACTCCAGCGTGATCTCGGTCAGTACGAACACGCTGATCCTGCGTGCTCCGCCGTCGTAGTAGCGCTCCATTGCCCAACCCAGCATTTCCGAGGTCGCCGACGCGGCCCCAGTGACTGCCCCGTCCGACTCGACCAGCAGCCCGCGACGGGGAGCGTCGGCCAGCAGGAGACCGCCCTCGCGAGGCTCCGGACGCCTGTACACAGAAGCCCAGTTGAAGGCGTGGGCGTCCCGGAGCGTGTCCTGCTTGCTCAGGACATCCCGCAGACCACCGTCGGCATACATGCCGGGGACAAGCCCGCGCGGATGATCGGGCACGCTCTGGAAGAAGAGCACCGGCGTCTCCTCCATACCCAGTGCGGCACGCAGGTCCTCCCGGCTCTTGAAGCGGTCCGCGGCCGGAGCGGGCACGGCCGAGCCAGGTCGGCTATGCCGCACGCGCAGGCCGTCGTTCACGAGCCGGTACACCTCATCCGGCGGGACGAAGGCGGTGGTGTCGCCGTTGCGGATCGGGATCGTCCAGCTGTTCTTGATGAACTGGCCGTCGTCGTTGATCCCGCGCGTGACGAGTGCCCACCGCTCGGACTCGGGCAGCGCCGGTACCTCGAGCACGAAGTAGTGCCCGGCCGCCTCCGGGTCGCCTTCGGGGTGGTCGTACCAGAAGAACTTGACCTTGAGCAGCGGGCGTACGTACTCCGTGAGGACGTCCTTATAGGAGTCGGTGTTCACCACCTTCTTGTCGAAGGGCGTCACCTTCCCCACGACCTCGTAGAGCTCGTTCGGCCGCTTCTTCGCCTTGAAGCCGCACACGATCAGACCGCCGCCGGCGTTCGCGAACGCGGCAACATCCTTGGCGAGTTCGAACTTGCCCTTGTGGGTGCTCAGGTCGTACGGCCCGTTGGGAGGGACGCTCTTGAAGTCGACCCACTCGCTCTCCGGAGTGCCCACGATCTCGTACGGCTGCTGCGCGGTGAGGTAGGAGACGAGCTGAACCATGCTGTCGGCGGCCATGCCGCCGGAGCCTACGCGCTCGAGGCCATCGTCCGCACCGAGTATCGCGGTGCACCGACCTGCGACAACTGCCGCGTATACGGGCGCGACAACTGTTGCGCGAGCCGAATGTCCGCCTTGGCGTTCGCCCACGTCACCGCAGGCGTACGGGCCTTGTGGGGAGCCGGTCTTGCGCGTTGGCGTCGCTGCCTCTGCACCAGCCCGTGGCCGTCTCGACGCGCTGACGGGAGGGGCCTGTCAGCGGCGTGCGGCATCATCGGCAGATGGCCTCCACACCTGCCCCGCCGACGTACCTGGATCGCCTCCGGTCGGACCTGGACCTGATGGAAGCGGACTTCCTGCAGGTCCTCGCGGACTCACAGATCCGGAACGTTGATCCGAACCGCCACTCCAACGGCATTGTTCACTTCGGAGCGCCGAAGTGGGGCTGGGTACCCAGCAGTCCCGAACTCGAAGCCCGAAGGATGGAGCTGCTGGGGCGAGTTCGTGAATGGGAACCGCTGTTCCGGCTCCTGTTCCCGCACCCGACACCGGAGGTCACCAAACGCCTCGACAAGAGCCTTGCCCTGCTGCAGCGCTGGCTTGAGCGTCCCCGGGACACCACCATTCCTGCCGCCGTCGAAGGGGCCGCCGACAAGATCAAGGAAGCGGCGGCCACGCTCCGGAAGCTGGGCGAGCTCTTGCCCGAGGACAAATGGCCGGTGCGCGTGACGGTCGACACGAACGTGCTGCTCGATGACCCCGACGTGGCGATCTACACGTCCGTGCTTGGCAAGCGGTACATGGTCCACCTGTTCCCGGTGGTCCTGCGGGAACTGGACGACAAGAAGCTCGGCGGCCGCACCCCGGACCTCCGGGACGCCGCGAAGAAGGCGGACCGCCGCCTGAAGGGGCTGCGGACCAACGGCAACGTGCTGCGCGGCGTACGGGTGGCCGGCGACGTGCACGCCATCTTCGAGCACATCGAACCCAAGGGCGACACCCTGCAGAACTGGCTCGACCTGGACGTGCCGGACGACCACTTCGTGGCCTCCACTCTGTTGCTGCAGTCCCGGCACCCAGGTTCTGCGGTCTATGTGGCCACGAGAGACATCAATCTTCAGGCGCCTTGATGGAAATGGGTGGCCCCGGTCTGGGGGACCGAGACCACCCATGGCGGTGGGATCCGCGATCAGCTGCGCCGGGTCAGCGCTGCTGGATCCACCGGAGAATCCGCCGGTCGCGCTGGCGTCCAGGGCGCCGGCGGCACCGCGGACGATGCCGTGGCCCGCTGTACGGGCGAGAGAGCGCAGGCGATGGCGGCGCCGCCGTCCACGAGCTGCCGCAGCCGGGTCCGGGCTGTTCGTGTCGTGCCGGGTCGTCTGGCCGGGCCGTGGCTCCTCGATGGTGCTCATCGGTGGCCCGATGTCCGGCCCGGGTGTCTGCCGACCGCTGTGCCGCAGGAAGGCGGTACGGCCGGCAGACACCCGGGCCAGAGATCAGGTGGCGCGCAGGCGGCTCACGGTGCCGGTGAGGTCGAAGAGCTGGTTGCGGGTGCCATCGAGCCACTGCTGGGTCACGGTGCCTGTCGGGCCGAGGTGGAGCGCGTAGGCGGCCAGCGCCGTATCAGCGAGGGCCAGCTGCTCCGAGACGTTCGTCTCGTGCTGATCATTCGTGATGATCTTCCCGGGGCGCCGGTTGTGCCAGGCATGACGCAGCCACTTGTCGGTGGCGGGCACCGGTTCGCCGTTCTTGGTGACCGGCTCGTAGCGGGTGCCGTTCGGCGGCGGGCTGTCCTGGACGACCTGGGGCGGGATGACAGCACCCTGGAACTGCCAGTAGGTGGCGACGATGGCTTCGGCCTGGCGTCGGCCCCATGCGGCTCGCGGAGTGGCGCCGTCGGTGAGCATGCGGTTGACGAAGGCACTGGCCTGGCCGCGTGGCCGGGTGCTGGCCTGGGAGCCGTAGGCGGCCTGCAGAATCCCGCTGGCGGTTGCCGCGATCAGCGTGCGAACGCGCGCCTCGGCCAGAGCCGCCGTCCGCAGCCGAGGCGTCGGATTGACGGTGATGTCGTCGATCACTTCGTGGAACGATCGCTGCACGGGCTCCGTGGGCAGGCTGTTCGAACCGACCAGCAAGGATTGTGCCGCGGCCGCGTGGTACTCGGCCTTCGCGCGGGGCAGGCAACGCCGCACAAGGTGTGCGACGACCTCACCCCTGTTGTGCACCTGCGGGCTGCCGGCGCCGCCGTTCAGGCCGAGGTCCTCATAGACACGCTGGGCGGCGGCTGTCCTCCGGCTGAACGCCCACACCGCGAGCAGGGCCAGATACTCCAGCTCTAGTCCGTCGGGGCGGTCGGAGGGAAGTTTGAGGTACCGCGCGATCGTCCGGCCGTAACCGGGGACGGCATCCAGGACTCCGGCGTCGGCGAGTTGGTCCACGGCCTGCTCCGCGAGCCGCGCCGCCCCGGTCCCGCCCGGCAGCGAGGTGGCGTCGTTGTGGATCGACTCGTAGCGCCGGGTGATGGACGCGGAGAAGTCCGCGCGGTCCTGCTCCCGGTAACCGGCGACCACCACGGAGGCCGTGGTGGTCCAGCTGTTCACCGCCTCCAGAGCGAGCCTGGCCGGGATGCTGACCTCCCGGTCCCGGCCCTTGTGCCGGACGGTGAAGTCGACGGTGCCGGACGACGTATCCGTCTCGTTCAGCGCGGCCCGCGCGGCGCGTACCGCCGCGCCGAGATGGTCCAGAATGAGGATCTGCTCCTGGGCGGGCAGGGTCGTGAATGCCAGGACGTCATAGGGGAGACCGGTTTCCTGGCAGAACCGGCACAAGGCGTCCAACTTGGCGGCGACCCGGCCGTGGCCGTCGATCACCAGCAGGCCCCTTGCCAAGATCTTTCCGGAACTGTCCACGACGCGGGCCAGGGCTACGTCTGCTGGCCGGCGCTGACCTTCGGTGGTGACCGTCGCGATGGAGCGGCCCGACATGCTGAGCCGTACCTGCTCGAGCGCCCACCGCTGCCGCGCCGCGGTCCAGTCCAGCGCCTGCGGCCCGGAGGCCAGGAGCTCCAGGACTGCGGTCTTGCCCGGTGCGGTCGCAGCGGGGAAGGGCCGTGCGCCGAGGATCTCCTCGGCGCCGCTGTAGTCGCTCTGCTCCAGGTCCCGGATGTTGGAGACGAGTAGCAGATCGAGAGTGTAAAGCCGGGTACTGGGGGCGAGGACCTGCCGGACACCGGCCAGTACGCCGCCGTTGAGGAAGCCCAGTTCCTCCCCGGAGCCGGCGAAGTCCGCGGGGAACAGCGGGCGTACGGCGCCCGGTTCCACGCATGCTCGGGCGAAGATCGCGCGGCCGTCGTCGTCTGGAGTCCAGTCCGCCTGGGAGACGGCGGGACAGCCGCGGATGTTCTTCTGCAGGTGCTCGGTGGCGTCCGTGGGGGCACGCTCGGGGATCGTGGGCAGGACCATATTGGCCGTGCTGTCCATCGGAGTTTCTACCTTCGGTCGGCAGGACCGGAGCAGCACGTGCTACCCGGACCGTGACGTGGAAGGGCGCACAGGGTGAGTCCTGGGCTCCCGGCCAGATCGGATCCCGGCCGTAGCCGGGCCTGCGTCTAGGCCGGCCGCGTACGGAGGCATCAGGGTGCGATTCCGGCCTTGGCCGGACCTGGCGATCCCGAACCGTGCCCGTACGGGGCGCGATGAACGGTGAGCTTAGCGTAATAGCTGGGCTCCGTATTCCATTTCGGTCAGAGGGAGTTGAGCGTCATCGCGGAGGCGAGCGGGCAGGACCTGTCGCCGGATCCCGGACTTTGTCCTTCCGCTAGAGCAGCAACCATGTGGCACGTCGCTGTGATGGCTTATGGGGGAGTGGTCATGCGCGGCCGCCCAAGGCCCAGCCCCGAGCGAGTCGGCTCGGGGGCGACCGAGTCTCCAGCGTGTGCTCCTGACGATGAGCTCGAGGACGAGACCGAAAGGCAAAATGCAGACCGTCGAGCAGGCCGCCCTCCGCGCTCAGCTGAGGGCCATGGCAGAACCTGGCACCCCATGGAGCGGGCCGCCGCTCGCGCCTGACGGCTCCCGAGCTGAGGGCCTGCCGCCCTTCGCCCACCGTCACCCCCCGGAGGAAGGACCAGGCCCCGTGATCACACGAGACCCCGACCGTAGCGTTACATAACTCCGGCGAATATTATGTACCGTCAGCTAGACTGAGTGGCAGCGTTACATTTTTTGGCGGCGCGGTCGCTCCGCACCCGCTTGGCGGCCGACTGCCCCACCTGTCCCTCGCAACCCGCTTGCCGCTTCTGCTCTTGGAGTCCCCGGGTGTCCTCCTCGCGTTCATCCCACACCGCTGGTGAGGCGTCTTCCGGCGCTGCCGTGCCGGACAATTCCGCCCACACTGCCCCGCCCGCAGCCCCGACGGAGCCGTCCGACCCGGCTCCGCGCTGGGCGGGCCACTGGCCCCTGAGTTTCCCGACACCTCCGTCCACAGCGGCCGAGACAGCCTCCGAAGACGCCGACCGCCGACACGGCGAGGACACTCAACCCGAGTCAGTTGAGGGCCCGTTGGACGAGCCGGGAACAACCTCCACAGCCCCTGACGCGGAAGCACCACACGCCTTGGCGCGCACTGGCCCGGCGACGCTGCACGGGGCCCGCAACGCACTCAAGCAGCTGATCGACGCCGCCATCCAAGGGCACCCCACACCCCTGACGCGCGGCCCGCACCATGCATTGCTCACCACTCCCACCCACGCAACCGAACTGGGCTGGGACCTCATCCAAGCCCCCACCCACAGCTTCGCGGACGCCCGCAAACAGCTCGGGGATCTGATCCGGTACGGCGCCGAGGGCCACCCCCAGGTGCTGTGCCGCCACAGGACCCCCGTCGCCGTACTGCTCCCCGCAGCCGCGGACGGCACCCCCGCCCCGCCCGCACCTCACGCCGAGCCCGCGCCTGACACAGCGGCCCCGGCTGCAACATCAGCCGCGGACTCCATCCCACCCCCTGAGGGTCAGCAAGCAGTCCAGAACCCCCTTCCGGCCACACCAGCAGCCGAAGCCGCCAAAGACTCCGCCCCCGCGCCGGCAACTACCCCTGCCGAAGCGGCCGTTGCCCCCACCACGTCCTCGGAACCGCAGCCGGAACCGGCGCCGGCGCCGGCAGCCCACGAAACGCCTGCACCTTCCGATACGCCCCCCGCCTCGCCCGGCACCGCCCCAGCGCCACTGACCGCCCTCACCGGCTCGCCGGCCGCTACCGCTCCCACCCCCGGCACTCCAACGCTCCAGGCCCCGGTCACACCGCCGACCGCCTTCTCCGCACCCCTCTCGGCCCCGTCCGAGCCGGGCCCGTCGGCCCCCGCTCCTGCGACGCCTGGCACCGGTCGCGAGACCGTCATCCCGGCCAGCGGCCCACTGGTTACCCCTGCGCCGCGCACCCCGCGACGCCTGGCCGCACTCGCGCAAGCCTTGGACACCGTCCTTCCCGCCACCGTCCCCACCGGTGAATCCACCACACCCACGCCCCTGATGGGCTTGTCGACCGGCATCCGCGCCCTGGACGACGTCCTCGGCGGTCTCCAGCCCGGCCGCTTCTATCTCGTTGCCGCCGCCCCGGGCGCCGGATCCAGCCTGATCGCCACCGCCGCCGCACGCACCAGCGCCCTCGACCAGCACCAACCCGTCCTGTACGCCGCCTCCGGACTCACCCGTGCCGACATCGCCGCACGCATCGTCGCCGCGCACCTGCCCGTCGACTACCGCCGTCTGCGAGCCGGCCGCCTCACCCCCACCGAGCAGGACGACACCGCAGCACTCCACCACCACCTGGCCCAAGCCCCGCTCTACATCGACGACGGCACCGACCTGACCACCGACGCGATCGCCGAAAGCGTCCCGGACCTGCCCGGCCTGGCCCTCGTCGTGGTCGACCGCCTCCAGACCACCGAGGACCCCCGGCTGCCGCTGTCCGGCCCGGCCCAGATCACCGGCGCCGCCCAGGCTCTCGCCCACTTGGCCCGCACGCACGAACTCCCCGTCCTCGCCGCCGTCGACACCGACGACCCCCACCTGATCGCCGCGCTCAGCCTCGACATCACCGTCACCTTGGCCCGCGACGCCGACCAGATCCACGCCACCGTCACCGAACGCGACCTCGGCCCGCAGGCCACCCTCACCCTCCACGCCGACCTCGCCCACGCCCGCATCACCGACCCCACCCACCCCTACGCCAGCCCCGTCACCTCAGCACCCCAGACGCCCCCGGCCTCGATCCCGCACGCCCCCGCACAGACCCCGCAGACGCCTCTCCAAGCCCCCACCAGCCCGCCCCCGGACCCCACACCCACCCGGCCCGCCCCGACGGCCCACACGGCCGCCCCACGAAGGCCATCGCCCCGCCGCACCCCCGCCGCACCCCCACCCCAAGGCGGCTACGCAAACCGGGACTACAGCTACTTCACCGGCATGATCACCCGCGCCGTCGACGAAGCCCTCCACGACCACGACGGCGACATCACCACCGCAACCGAAGCCCTGGTGAAAAAGGCCGTACCGAACGCAATGGCCCTGTTCGAAGCGACCCGCGTCGGCGGAAATTACGAACACACCGTCTACCCGGAAACCCTCGAATTCCTCCGAAAGAAAACCAAAGACGGCGCCGACGAAATCTGGGAAGGCCGCCACAACTGGACCAACACCCACCTCACGGACGCCCTCCAAAACGGCACCCACCCCCCGATCACCGTCAACGCCCTCGACACCAACGCTAGCTTCCTGTCCGCCTTCAAGACCCACCTGCCCATCGGCGCCCTGATCCACGACCCCCACGGCGGCTTCGACCCCAAACGCTCCGGCATCTACCGCCTCCCCACCCGCCCCACCTGGCACCACCCCGACCTGCCCGACCCCATCGGCAACCGCCGCGAAGACGGCCCCGTCCTCCTCGACGACGCCACCATCCGCCTCCTCATCCGCTGCGCCCGCCTCGGCCTGTGCGAGGCCCCACACATCACCGAATGCTGGACCTCCGGCACCAGCGAAGGCCTCCTGGAAAAATTCCGCCGCGTCCTGACCGAGGCCCGCACCAACGCCCTCGAAACCGACGACACGGTGACCGTCGAATACATCAAAGCCATGTATTCAAAATTCACGTCCACCATCGGAGAATCAAGCGTCAACCGCGACATCCGCCGACCCGACTGGATGCACATCATCCGCTCCCAGGCATTCGCCAACCTCTGGTACAAATCCCACCGGGCCCACAGCAACGGCCTGACCGTCGTCCGCGTCCGCGGCACCGACGAACTCCACGTCGCCGGCGACTGGCGCACCGTCTTCACCGAAGGCCGCCTCACCACCCAGATGAAACAAAAAGACCAGTACCCCCTGCCGAGGAAGAGCGCCCTATAGATGTCGACCGACGGATGGAAAAACTTCGGCAACTACGGCGCAGACCGCGACCCCGGAAACGTCCACGGCAAAATCGCCCTCGCCCGCGCCCTCGAAGACGCCCTCGAACGCATGATCATCGACGGCGGAATCAAATCCCCTGTCGACACCCGCCGCGGCCTGAAAGCCCGCATGCGCTACCTCACCACCACCAAAGGCGGCCCCCAAGCCCTGGCCGACGCCGGCATCCACGCCAGCCCCACAACGATCCGCGCCTGGACCCGCGGCACCCAGCGCCCACGCCCCGCCAACCTCGAAGCGATCGACACCGCCTACTGGAACCTCCGCGCCCACAACGTGCTCGCCAACCCCGGCGCCCTCAAGCAGCACCTCAACCGCAACGGCCGCGGCACCCGCATCGAGATCCACCCCGTCAACCAAGCAGCCGTCGACGAGCCACGCCGCCGCGACAACCTGAGGATCCAGCACCGGCAGGTCCGCTACATCTGGGACGACGCCGTCGACGCCCTCGTCGCCAGCGACCTGAACACCATGGAAGACCTCTGGGACGACATCATCGCCGAACTCGACTCCGACTGGGGCGCCTACACCTACGTCTCCTACATCGGCATCGGCGCCTGACACGACCGCCAGCTACTGGCCAGGCCGTCCCAGAGCGACGCCCGGCGTCCCCTAAGACGAGAACCAGGTCCTCCGCGTGGTCTGGAGCTTTCAGCAGCTCGCGCGGCCTGCTCGCCGTCGTTTCGCCGTCTTTCTTGCGAAGGCCTCCAGCCTCGTGCTCTGAGGGTGCATGTAGACGTAGCGGTCGGCGGCGAGGATCTGCACGGTGTTGATCTGGTTCACGAGGGTCCGAGGGATGGTGCCGATCACGTTCTCCCGTCCCAGGGCCAACAGATGGCGGGGCGCGATGGGCAGGACGATGGAGTGCGCATCACCGAAGGCCATGTTGCACGAGAAGGGCGTTGTGTCCGTACGCACGGACACCCCCGGATTGTCGCCAACCAGGAACTGCCCGCTTTCCGGAGTCAGGACCTCCAGCTGCCAGTTCGCCGCCATGGCACGCACCTTGTAGAACATGTCCTCGATGCTGGTGCGAAACAGCTTGCCGCTTCCAAAATCCTGGGCAACCTCGGACTGCTCAATGAGGCGCTCGGCGAAGGCATCGAGAGCGCCTGAGCCAGCCAAGTGGAACCCGGTTTGCCGCAGTGCCTCGCGACGTAGCGGCTCAGGAAACTGCCTGACGAGCTGATTACGGAGCCTCACGCTCACAGCTCCAAACGCGTTGGTGTACACCTCGCGATAGCGGTACGACCGCACATAGTGGAGCACGACCAGGTCGCGCAGGGCCTCAACGTGCCGGGGATCGGCAAACGGGGTGCCGGCACGCACGGCCTCGAAGGCAGCGGGAGCGCGCCTCTCAACAGAGCTCCACAAATCCTCGGCAGATGGGGAGTCGAACGCAACGAAGGCGTCGGCCCAACCGCACGCCTTTGTGCTCGTCAACTTGTTCCGACGTTCCGGATGGCGCACATCGACGGGACGCAACTGAGGGCCGCGGTCTACCGGTCCCGCCATGGTGAACTGCTTGAGCAGAACCTGCGAGACGAGGTGCTGCCGGGATACTTGAGCTGCCTTCACCCATCAGATTCTGTCAAGCGCCCGGCGGAGAGTGCCAAGGGTTTGATCGCCCGCAGGAAGTCAGCTCGAGTCGATATGACCGTGGCGGCGCAAGAGGCGTACGAAGAAGTCGGAGAGTTTGTCGCCAGCCTGCTCCGCCCAGAGTTCGTGACCGCCGATGCGGTACACCTCATAGCCCTGGAGCGTGAGGTCGCGGTCCTCCGCGACCATCGAGGCGTACCGTACAGGGTCAGGCAGCCAGCCGACGCCAGGTTGCTGCCCCGAGGTGTGGCCAGCAGGGCGGGCGTAGTGCTGGAGGCCGTCGACTTCGATGACCGCTCGAGCCCGATTGTTCATCAGCAGCAGGAAGTCCATCCGCTGGCGGGCAAGGCGACTGGCCCCGCCCAATTCGCCGATGGTGTAGGGGTCGTAATGGAGATAGACCTGGGGAATAAGCGCCGGGAGGTCAAAGCCGAGCTTGACATAGGTGTCGAACACCAGCAGTTCAGCACCGTTGTCACCGAGGGAGCGCCGCAACCGCTCCCGAAGAGAGATCCGCGCCTGTGTCGGGTCGCTCGCGTGCTCAGGGTGCTGGCGAACCCACCAGGTGACCAAGTCCTGCCAGCTCAGCCCGCGGTTCTCCAGCGGCTGGTCGTACACCAGGCAGTACTGCTCGTTCTTGACGATGCGGATGGTGTTGCTGATGGAGTCCGGCAGCACGATCTGCGGCTTGGGGCCGTCGGCGGCGAAGATGAGGTTCTTCAGCTCCCCGGAGACGCCCTGTAGTCCCAGCTGAGCCAGCAACTGCTGTAGGTCGTCATCGCCGTACTCATCGATCACTCGACGGGCTATCGCCATCAGGTCCGGGAGCGACTTGTCCTCCAGCCGAGCCAGAACGTAACCCCTCTTGCTGTTGTACGGATCCTCGTCTGGCTGCTGCGGGGTGAGCCCCAGGTACTCGCATACCGCCGCAAGCCGGTTGGCCTTGACATGAGCCCACAGCACCTCCGCGATGGCATCCCGCAGCTTGAACGAAGGCACTCCGGACGGCAAGGTCACTTCGCCATCATGAAGGCTCAGCACCCGGCGCGGTAGCAGTGTGGGTTGAAGGAAGCGATCGCGGCGGTGCAGTCGATGTCCACTCGGGCGGCCAACCTGGGTGAGTTCTGATCAAGTAGATGACGCTGATCCACAGTTTGAGCAGGATGGTGCCCATGACGACATTCATCGACCCAGGCGCGGGAAGACGAAGTGCCTCGATAGCCGAGATCCGGGATTGGGCACTCGTATGGGACGCCTATGACCCGGCAGTCCACGGGACGCGAGAAATGCCCGGCCTCTACCTCGGAGCCCGGCACGAGAACTGGTGGGGGAGCACCCTGTCCCTTGAGCAACTCCTGGAACTGGCACAAGGTCATGGGATCCCAGTTGCGTGGGTTCCCAGCGCGCACATCCTCCGCGAACTTGCAGCGGCCGGCCCTGGCCACAACGACAAGTTGGCCGTCCTTGCTGCGGCAGAGGACGACATTCGCGCACTGTGCCGCGCTCGCCTGGACGAGTGCGACGACCTGTGGCTTACCGCCGAGGTTGAGGCGGGTCAAAAGGCGGTGGCAGCGTGGGACGACGGTCATCGCGAGGCTGCGGCAACCCTGGCCGTGGCTGCACTCGAACAGATTCTGTATACCTTGACCGAGACAAAAGATCGTACGAACGCGGCTCTCGGCAAGATCGGCAAGGAGAAGCCGAACAGTTATCTACCAGCTCGGCAGTACGTCTTCGCTCCCTTGGCCACGCTCTATGCGCAGTACCGCCCCGAACGAAGCGACCCACTGCCTGACAACCTGTCACGCCACGCTGTCCTGCACCACCTACCGCTCGACCACCTCAATCCTGGGCACTGCATCATCGCCGTGATGCTGCTGGTTTCGGTACTGCGCCAATCTCAGGAACGGGCTGATGACATCCGATACGACTTGATGATGAGCGCTGAGGACTGAGCCAATAGGCCTTGACACCCTTGCTTGCGATGACCGATAGGCGAAGACACCAGCTCAAACAGCTGCCCACTCCGCCTACCGCACATGGCTGTGCAACCCCGGCGATGACCTGCCCATCGATCGATCAGGAAGAACTCCTGTGCGAGATCGGTCTGTCCGGCGACGATGTCCGTGTGGAGGTATGAGCACCCGGGGCACGGTGTGCGCGGGGCGTCGAGAACGGTGTCTGTGATGGCCTGCCGGGGGCAGCTGATCCGTCGCTGATAATCGCGATGTGTCTGTCCATCCGGAGCTCACGGAGACCAACGTCCGGCTCCCGCCCTGCGCCTTCGACGCGCTGGCCGCTGTCATGGCCAGGCAGGGCACCTCACGGGATGCGACCGTGCGGCGGCTGCTGGCCGAACACGTCGAGCGGCAGGAGCAGGAGTACCCCGAGGACAGGCTGACCCACATCTCCACCGTGCTGCGCTATCCGCCGCCACCGCGCTGGCGGAAGGATCCCCGCCAGGACCGGCCCCTGCGGCTTCGGGCGAGCCCCGACCTCCTGCAGCGGGCCCGCGCAGCCTCGCTGGTCCTGCCGGGGCAGTACCAGCGCGCCTTCCGTGACTACCAGAGCCGGGTGCTGACCGATGCGGTGGTGACCGCCATCGCGGTGGCCGAGCCCTTCACGGACGACTTCCTGGACGGGCTGCTTCCCCTCCTGCGCCACCGTGCGGCCCGCAACCTGTGGAAGCTGGCGACGGCCGCGCTCTGCACCGGTCCGGAGACCGAGCTGCTGGACGCGGCCGCGCGGGTGCGCGCTGCGACGGCCTGGACATCTGAGGCCGTGCTGAGCGCAGACGGGGATCGCCTGCTGGCGGTCGCGACCGCCCTCGAGGAAGACGTGGCCTGGCACTCCTCGGCCCGTTTCCAGGTCGCGGCCAATATCGCCCGCGACCGGCTCACCGGACCACAGGCCGAAGCCAACGAGCGGCTGCTGTACGAGGAGGGCGAGGCATGGGAACTCCTGCACCAGGACACCCTCCACGCCGACGAGGAGCACCGGGCCCACCTGCGACGGGGGACAACGAGCTACGACTGGAGCGGGCGCGGCGGGACCGCGGTATGGCGGGCCGAACGCCAGGTCAGTCTGCACGACTTCGAGGACTGGCTCACCGGCCGCATCCAGACGGACACAGACGAATACAGGCTCCACCCGCCCGGCTGGGTGCTGTCCCGCCCGCCCGGCTGGCACGCCATTGCCCCCGCCCCCACGCACACCGGCCGGCTGCCGCAGCCGTACGCGGCATGGACGGACGAGGGCCGTGCCCTCGCCTTCCCCTACCGCAACCGGCTGGCCGTGTGGCCGCTCCAGCACAGGCCCGGCCCGCCGTCCTTCGAGCCCGTGCCCGGAGCCGAAGCGCTGCTCGCCGCGGCCACCGACCTGAAGCCCGAGCAGGTCCTCGGCTACATCGAGGCCCTACTCGTCGACTGGAACCACCAGTTCGACGCCGAGGATGACCCCGACCTCCGCCTCGCCCTCGACATCCCCGTGGGCCCGGCCTACGACTTCGGCCTCATCAGCGCCGAGGAACGCCAGCGCGCCATGGCCGAGGCACGCGCGGCGACCCTGCACGACATGGACGAGATCATCGACCTCCTCACCGACGATGGCTGCGACGAGGAGGACCTGCAATACCTGCGGCAAGCGCGTGGCAGCGTCCGTCAGTTCAAGGATGAGGCCACCCGCCTCGACGCGAGGATCGGTGCACGGTTCCAGGTGCACAAGGCGACATGGACGTGGCCGGGACTGTCGGTGACCGGCGAATTCCTCGCCGGAACCTCCACCGACCTCGTGCAGTGGCTGGCCCCCGTCGCGCACGCCCGGAGCTCCCTGATCGCGCAGCAGTCGATGCAGCAGGCCTGGAGCCACGCGTTCGACCGCTTCGCCCCCAGAACCCGCAGCTCACGACGACACGTGTGACACCCACCGTTACAACACCGAGGAACCCTCTTCGTAGAACTGGATGCAAGCCGAGCAAAAACGCCCGGATTACCGACATCCCGCGTACCGCCACGTGTACGCCCGCCCGAGGGGGAAAACCTTCGATGCACACGAACCGACCACTGATCTCATCCGCCGCCACTGGCATCAGCGGCCTCGCCCTGGCCCTGACCGGCGCCCCGTGGTGGCTGACCGCCGTGGCCTTCACCTGCTTCGCCCTCGGCCTGCTCGTCATCGCCATCCAGTCCGTCTTCCCCCAGGACTCCGCACACCGGCTCGCCTGGTGGCGCGCCCGCTGGCACCACCAGCAGCGCCGCCACACCCCACGCCCGGCCCGTCACCAGGCCCTCCGGCACACGCAGACCCCCGCCATGGGCCCCGAGACGCCCGACCGCCACGGTGAGTGACCGTCCACCATCCACTGGAGATGCCGCGGCGGTAGCCCCGGCCGCCGCACTCCCCGGGCCCTTCTTGCGATCACCCTCCGAAGGATGACGCCCAAGGGCGGCCCATCCACATGGAGTTGTGCGCCGCCTGCGACACCGGCGACCCGCACCTGCCGGCCGCAGGCATGCTGCTCCAGTTCTTCGCTGACGGCGGCGGCCACGACCTCAGCCGCTCCGAGGAAGGCGCCACCCTGCTCATGAACTGGACCCGCGAATGCATGGCCGCGCACGGCTGGGACTGGCAGGACCCCACGGACTGGCCCCCGGCCTGAAACACCTCGGTCCGGTGCTGTTGCGAGCGGCGTGCTGGGTCAGGGCTGGCGGTGATGCGGGGCGTGCTGGGCGGGCTGTGCGATCTGGGCGCGGTGCCATGCCTGGCGCCAGGGGTCGAGAGCGTGTTCGGGGATGCCGCAGCCGGTGAGGAAGGCCTCGTACTGGCGCTGGTTGGTGGGCAGGCGTTCGCGGTTGACCATGCGGGAGGCGTTGGTGACGGGGAGGACGTACACCTTGTCGCCGGCCATTCCGGCGCGGCTCTGGAGGGTGCGCAGGGGCGGGGCGCCATCTTTCTCGTAGGCGGCGGCGAGCGCGGTCAGGAGGTCGGCCTCGTTGCGCACGCCAGCGGGCGCGGGGGCATTGAGGGTGCGCAGCCGGCCGCGTTCTTCGATCCGGGCCCGGCGCCACCACCGTTTCGCGTCGGTGACGGCCCGGGGGTCGTCGGTGATCGCTTCGACGTAGGTGATCACGTTCTCCTCGCGCGGCACCGGCCCGCTGGTGCGGGCGGTGCGCTGGAGGGTGGACACCGACAGGCCCGTGCGCCGGGAGAGTTCGGCCCAGCTCGGGCCGTAGAGCATGTGCAACTGGGTGAGGAAGACGCTGAGGGCGGTCCGCGCCCGGGTGGGCGGCCTGCCGGCCCGTACGGTCACGGCCGTGGCTCCTGCGCCGCGCGGACGGCGGCCGCTGCGAGCGCGCCGGCGAGAGGGCCGGCCGCGTGCCTGCCGGTGAGGCGGACGCACGCGACGACGAACGCGGTGCCGGCCGCGCCACAGCTGCTGACGAGTGCGATGACGTCGCCGACGGACATGCCGCTCATGGCGAGCACGCCGCCGATGACAGGAAACGCGACGACACCGGCGACCTGCGCCGCTGCGCGGGGGCGGCCGGGAGCGCCGGGGACAGGCTCGGGCGCGGACAGGGGGACGACATGAGGCACGCGGGCACTCCTGGGGCACGAGACGGCCGCCCGCACATGGGGTGCGGGCCGCCGGAGAGACGGACGGGTCGCAATGGACCGGCATCCGCAGGCAGTTGGCGCTGTCTGAGCGCGGGGCCGGTGCGCCGAGCATGCCACGGGCGCGCACCGAACCGCCTCCCCCGATTGTCCTGAATGTCCGCCATTTGGTCAGGGCCGTTCCAGCGGCGGACATCACTCAGTGACACCGAGCATGGCGCTGTATGGCGCTGATACGGATCTGACTCATCACGACCAGCTACCTCGCCACCACTTCAGCTACTGTCCGCCACGGGATTGGTCATCGGTGTTCCGGACCTGCTTGCCCCAGGGCGAGTACCGGGCTCATGATGCGTGGCATCCGCTGACCGGCCCAGCGGGCCGGCGGCGCTCCTGAGGCTGTACGGGTCGCGATTCCGCCGCATCAGGACACCCCGCAGGCCGTGTTGGCGCACGTCCTGCCCGGCTGGGGCCCGGCGCACACCGTGCGCCGGGCCCCAGTACGTGAACCACCGCATGCGGGTGTCGTAAGCCGACGCGCGGGGGAGAAACTGCAGGTCAGGCGGCTGATATAGCGGATCGGGGATAAGGGGTCCGAAGCGGCGGTCGGCGGGCTACGGTGCTGTGGTGAGCGACGAGGTGGGGCTGCCGGAGGTCGACGACGTCCTGCCAGCGGCTTTTGAGGCTCAGGGCGAGGCGGGCGTACGGGCATTGGGACTGCTGCGGGATGCGCGCCGGGTGCTGACCGGGGCGGGGTTTGTACGGCTGGAAGAGGTGGCCGCGGCGCGTGTGCGATCCGCGGCGGACGCGCTGCCGGGCCTGCCCGGCGCCCCGGTCACGGCGGGCCTGAAGCCCGCGGTGGACGCCTACCAGCCGCCGACCGCCGTCGAGGACTTCCCACCCGGCCATCCATCCGCTAAGGCTGGCACCCCTGACCCGGCCAACTCCAGCTCCAACTCCGGGGCCGCACAGGGCCCGTCGGCGGCGGTGCACGCCAGGTGGGAGCGGGTGTCGGCGGCAGCCGGGGTGCTGCGCGGCGAGCTGGAATGCCCGGGCGGTTTCCATCGGGCGCGGGCTCGCGGCATCGTCGAGCGGCTGCTGGGCATCCCGCACGGCAGTGCCGCAGGCCCCGGTGCGGGACTGCAGGGGGTGTCAGTTGAACATCGTCATCTGAGTGTCAGTGGAACTGGCTTCCTGGCCTCGTGATTGGCGCTGACGGGCGGTGCTCATCTGGCACTGGCATGAGTGACGAGAGGCCATGTCATTCTCGTGCAGACTCCCAGCTGCCTCCCCGCATGCGCCAGGTGGACCAGAACTCGATCGAAGCCATTCCGGCCACGCGCAAGCGCGTCGTACGGCTCAGCGACGTCTCCCGCTACAGGGTGCGCGCCGACATCATTTCCCCGACGGCGATGACCAGCTGCTGCATCTGCGCGAGCCGCTGTTCCCGTTCCGCGATGGCGGCATCGGCCCGCTGATGCCGCCGGGTCAGCCAGGTGCCAAACCATGTGCCCAGGAGCGTTGTTGCTGCGGCGAGGGCGGCGCCGACGACGATCCCGATCACGGCCACACCCTGCCAAGAGGCTGACGCTCGTGACCGCGAATCAGAGATCCGGTGTGATCGCGGCGATCAGGACGCGCAGACAGCGCACGACGTCCTGGTCGACGTCCGCCTGGTCCAGGATCTCGATGGCCGGGGCGAGCACGTCGATGAGCTGGCCGGACCGTACGGCTGGCGGCCCGTCGCACAGCGAGGCGCGGAAGTACGGCCCGGTCCACTGGCCCATGGCAAGGCTTTCAGCGAGCTCTCGTTCAGCCTGCTCCGGAACCCACTGCCCGGCCTCGTACGCGGCAAGGAGCGCGGCCGTGCCCTGGCCGCACTGCGGCGGCGAGCGCGATCGTCGTCACGTGCTGTCCAACGACGCCGCGCCGCGCGCGGCACGGCTGCCGTGCCCAGGAGACGATGCCACTCCATGTGATGGTTTGCGGGGAGGTATTGATTGAACGTCGCTGCCTGGGCATCAGCGGCGCAGGCGCGGCCCTTTGGTCGTTGACGCTGACGGGTGATGCTTACTCGTCAGCAGCATGAGCGACGAATGATTATGCAATTCTCACGCCGACCACCAGAATTGGTACAGAAATCCGCAAAATCCCACCAGGAAATAGATAATGTATGTAACGCGGAGCGAATGCGCCAGAAATGTAAACTATTTTTCTCGGCGCGGAGTTACAGAATTCTTCTGGCAAGTTTTTCAATCATTCTTTTCAGGCGTCAAAATGCCTCAAGAGGTCCAGACCACTGCTCTCGGCGCGGAGAGTAGTCGGTACATAAATTACGTACCGGACGCGAGAGCGTTACATAATGGGTACACATTAGATAAAGGGGCGGCCCGGAGGGCGTTTCAACGGAAGTTAAGGTCCACCTCGCCACCAGAACAGAGCCGCGCCCCGCTATAAGATAAAGATGCAGGTCAGAGATGTAGCAGGGTGGGAGGGGCACCAAGCCGATCGTTACATAAACTGTGGGAGCTCGTAGCATCAGTTGGGAGGGCCTCCGGGAAGCCGGTCCGCGGGCCCGGGAATGCGAGATTTTCTCGTTGGGTTGAGGTTTCCGTGGAAGGGAGCGGGGGGAGGACGG
>NZ_JBEZKJ010000043.1:0-68725 GCF_040651675.1 Streptomyces sp. NPDC048415
TCATCGAGGAGTGGGCGGTACGGGCGCTGCGCCGGCATGGGCTGGCCGGCCGGCTCGTGGAGCGGGCGCAGCCGCACAGCGAGTGCGAGTTCCGGTGTACGTCGTGGGGCGCGCCGTGAGGGCGATGGCGCAGGCGAGCGCGGCGGCCGAAGAGCCCACCGCGAACGCCGCGGTGGGGCCGTAGGACTCCGCGAGGCGTCCGCTGACGGCGACGGCGAGGGCCTGACCCCCGACGATCGCACTCGTCGCGAAGGCCATCGACTCGGCCAGCCGTGCAGGTGGCACGGCGCGCTCGGTCAGCCCGAACACGGTGATCAGATGCGGGGCGTACGCGACACCGAGGACGGTGACGACGGCGTACAGCCCCCACAGGTTCTGCGTCCACAGCAGCGGCAAGGACAGCAGGAGAGCCGCCGCGGTGGCTGACCTCCAGCGGGCCCCGGGCCCGAACCGGGCGGGTACGGCGGCCATCGAGAAGCCCGCCACGGCACTCATGATCCCCATGGTGGCGTACACCAGACCGGCCTGGTCCTCCTGCCCCAGGCGCTCGGTCAGCGCGGTGATGCCGGCCTGACAGGCGCCGAACATGGCGCCCTGGAGACCGAGAGCCACGCGCAGGGCGTGCACGGAACGGGGGATGCGGGGGCGCGCGGTATGGGCGCGCGCCCGATTCCGAGCCGGGCGCGCGGCGGTGGCCGTGGGGTGCAGGGCGAAACCCGTTCCGCACACGGCCGCCAGGAGGCCCGCGCCGGCCAGCGCGTACGCCGGGTGGGCCAGCACCGCCGCGGCCCCCACCAAGGCGGGGCCGAGCACGAAGGAGATCTCGTCCAGGGTGCTCTCGAAGGAGAGCGCGGCGTTCACCGTGCGGTCGTCCGCCCCGGTGCCACGGGCCAGGGCGACCACGCGGGCACGGGCCAGCGGGCCGATGAGCGGGACGCTCGCGCCGGCGAGGGCGCCGAGCAGGGCGAGGGGTGCCGGGGCCAGATGGGTGAGCGCGCCCGTCACCAGAGCGGCGATCGCCAGGGCGTTGGCCAAGGAGAAGACGAGGACGACCGTGCGCTGGCCGTGCCGGTCCGCCAGACGGCCCACGAGAGGGCCGCAGGCGACCTGCCCGACGGCGAGCGCGCCACCGACCAGTCCCGCGGTGCCCAGCGAGCCGCTCGTCCGCGCGACCAGCAGCACACTGCCGAACTGGACGGTGGCGGTGGGCAGCCGGGCCAGGAAGGACACGACGGGGAGCGACGCGCCGGTCAACGCGATGACACGGCGGTAGGCACCGGGCAGGGCGTTCGCACCGCCCGGCGTGCGCGGTGTGACCGACGTGCGCCGGGCACCTGGCGGCTGCGGTGTGCTCGGCGGGTGCGGCGTGCTCGGCATGTGCGGTGCGCCTGGCGGGTGCGGTGTGACCGACGTCTGCCGTGTGCCTGGCGGGTGCGGTGTGGCTGGCGAGTGCGGTGTGCTCGGCGGGTGCGGTGTGACCGACGTATGCGGTGCGCCCGGCGGGTGCCGTGTGCCCGGCGTGCCGCCGCTCGGGTGTGGTGCGTCCGGGGGGTCGGCGTGCGGCTGGGATGCGGCCGCGCCCTGCGTGTCCCGGCTGTTGTGCCGGCCCGTGTTGCCCATCGTTCGACGTTAGGCACGCGCGTGTGCACGGATGCATGCGTCGATGACACGAAAGCCGACGAGGCGGGTACGTAGCTTCGCATGACACCTGAGCGTCCCGACCCGGTGATTACGGACTCGGTGGTCCCCGGCCGCGTGATGACCGCCGCGCCGACCGCCACGTACCGGCTGCAGCTGCAGCCGGAGTTCCCCTTCGAGGGCGCCGAGGCGGTCGTGCCGTATCTGGCCTCGCTGGGCGTCTCGCATCTGCATCTGTCGCCCGTCCTGGAGGCCGTCCCGGGCTCGAAGCACGGCTACGACGTGGTGGACCACGCGCGCGTGCGGGCCGAACTGGGCGGCGAGGAGGGCCTGCGTTCCCTGGCAGGCACGGCGCGGGACCACGGCCTGGGCCTCGTCGTGGACATCGTGCCGAACCACATGGCCATGGCACCGCGCCACAACCGTCCCCTGTGGGAGGTGCTGCGCGAGGGCCCTCAGGCGCCGTACGCGCGCTGGTTCGACATCGACTGGGACGCCCAGGGCGGCCAGCTGCTGCTGCCGGTGCTCGGGGGCCGGCTCGGCACGGAGATCGACCACTTGAAGGTCGACGGCGACGTACTGCGCTACTACGACCACGTGTTCCCGCTGCGCGAGGGAACCGAGAACCTGCCGATGCCGCGGCTCCTCGACGCGCAGTGGTACCGCCCGGTCTGGTGGCGTCTGGCCCGCACCGAGCTCAACTACCGCCGCTTCTTCAGCATCTCGGAGCTCATCGGAGTACGCGTCGAGGACCCGGAGGTCTTCGCGGCGACCCACGCGAAGATCCTCGAGCTGCTCGACCAGGGCGTGATCGAGGGACTGCGCATCGACCACCCGGACGGTCTGGCGGACCCGGACGCCTATCTGCGCCGCCTGCACGAGGCGACCGGAGGCCGCTGGACGGTCGTCGAGAAGATCCTCGCGGACGGCGAGCCGCTCCCGGCCGCCTGGCCCGTGGCGGGCACCACAGGCTACGACGCGCTGCGACAGGTGGACGGCCTCTTCACGGACCCGTCGGGCGCGGGCGAACTCCTCGGGGAATACCGGCGTTTCGCGGCCCCCCGGGCCGACCGGGGCGGCCACTGGGAGGCGACGGCGCGTCGGGCGGCGTACAAGGTGATCACACACGAACTCGCCACGGAGGTCGACCGCCTCACGCGCGTGGTGAGCGAGGTGTGCGCCACGTCCCCGGACCCGGCGTTGCGCGATCACGCCCCGTGGGCCCTGCGTACCGCGCTGCGGGAACTCCTCGTACGCCTCGAGGTGTACCGCCCCTACCCCTCCACGGACGCCTCCCTGGTGGTGACCGAGCAGGCCGCCGACGAGGCCCGGGCGGTGTTCACGGTGCCCGAGGAGGCGCACGCCGTGGACGTCGTACGGGAGCTGGTGCTCGGGCGGGCCGGAGACGGGCCCGAACACGCGGAGTTCCGGGCGCGGTTCGCCCAGACCTCGTCCGCGTTGCGGGCCAAGTCCGTGGAGGACACGGCGTTCTACCGCTATGTGCCGCTCCTGTCGGCGAACGAGGTGGGCGGCAATCCTGGCAGCCCGGCCGTGTCACCGGAGGACTTCCACGCCTTCTGCGCGCGCGTGCAGCGCGACTGGCCGGCCACCGGCACCGTCCTGTCCACGCACGACACCAAACGCAGCGCCGATGTCCGCGCGGCGCTCTGGGTGCTCGCCCAGTGTCCTCAGCGGTGGTCCGATCTCCTCGCGGAGGTGACACGCGACGGCACCGGGATGCCCGACCCACAGCTGGCGTGGGCCGCGTGGCAGACCGTGTTCGGGCTCGGTCCGGCCTCCGAAGAGCGAGTCCAGGGCGCCCTGTTGAAGCACGTCAGGGAGGCCGGACTGCACACCGCCTGGACCGAGCAGGATCCCGCGTACGAGGACACAGTGGCGGCGTTCGTCGCCGAAGGACCGTGCGGGGCGCCTGGGCGGCGCGTGGCGGCCTTCCGGGACTCCCTGGCGCCGCATGTGCGGGCGAACGTTCTGGGGGCCGCCCTGGTCCATCTGACGATGCCAGGGGTACCGGACGTCTACCAGGGCACCGAGGACGAGTATCTGGCGCTGGTGGATCCGGACAACCGGGGGGCGTTCGCGCCGCACGAGCGGCGGTCGGAGAAAGCCGCGCTCACCGGGGTGGCCCTGCGGCTGCGCGCGCGGCGCCCCGCCCTCTTCGGCGATTCGGCGACCTACGCGCCGCTGGCGGCCGAGGGCCCGGGGGCCGCGCACTGCGTGGCGTTCGTCCGCTCCGCAGAGGTGATCACCGCTGTCACGCGGCTGTCGCTGCGGCTGGCGGGCGCCGGGGGCTGGCGCGACACCCGGCTCCCGCTCCCCGAGGGGCGATGGGCCGATCTGCTCTCTCCGGGGAGGGAGTTCACCGGGCACGCGCGCATGGAGGAGCTGTTCGAGCGGCTGCCCGTGGTGCTGCTGGAGCGCATCAGCGCAGGCGCACCCGCAGCGTCCGGGGAGAGCGGCTGATCAGGCCCTCCACAGCGGGCCGGAAACCCGGGGCCCAGCGGAGGTCCGGCAGGGCGGCCAGCAGGGCGTGCAGCCCGTGTTCCGCCGTGAGCCGGGCCAGCAGGGCGCCCGGGCAGAAGTGCCGTCCGGAGCCGTAGGCGAGCTCTCCGGGGTCGGCGCGGAAGGCGTCGTAGCGGTCCGGGTCGGCGAACCGCGCCGGGTCGCGGCCCGCGGCGCCGAGCAGACAGGCCACGGCGGCGCCCTCGGGTATCGGGCCGACCGGTTCGACGGCCCGGCGCCGCACGACGTGCAGCGGCGGATCGCGGCGCAGCGACTCGGCCCACGCACCGGCCGTCAGCGCGGGACGGGCGCGGATCAGGGCCAGCTGACCCGGGTGGTCGAGAAGGTTGGCGAGGAACGACGCGAGGGCGCGGGCGGTCGTCTCGCCGCCCGCGCCGAGCAGGGTCCCGGCCAGACCCGCCACGGCCTCGTCCGGCAGCGGACGCCCGTCGGCCCGGGCCGTGCACAGCGCGGACAGCAGATCGCCGCCCGGGTGGGCGCGGCGGCGCGCGATGTACGGCCGCAGGAAGAGATCGAGTTCGGAGTGGTGCCCACTGAGGTGGTCGAGGCCGGTACGGCACCACGCGTGCACGCGCGCGGTGTCCTCGTAGGGCAGCCCGAGCGCGGCGACGGCCGCCGCGGTGGGCAGCCAGTGGCAGAACTCGGCGACGAGATCGGCCTCCTGACGGGCGGCGAGGCGGCGGGCGAGGACGTACGCCGTGCGTTCGACCCCGGCCGTCAGCGCGGCCAGCGCACGCCCGCGGAACGCCGGTGAGACGAGGGCCCGGTGCGCGCTGTGGGTACCGCCCTCCAGATGCGCCAGGGTGCGTCCGGGCGGCGGCGCGACGAGCCGCGGGTCAGCGAGCGCGGCGCGCACATCGGCGTACCTGCTGACCAGCCAGGCGCCGAACGGCGCGTCGTACACCAGCGGGAAGCGTCCCCGGAGGGTGCGGTACAGCGGGTAGGGGTCACGCTCGACACCTGGGGCGAGCAGGCTCGGCGGCGTGCACGGACTGGCCGACGGCGGGCCGGGCGGCGCGGCCGGAGTCACCGGCGGCCCCGGCGGCGCGGCGTGGGGCGCCGGTGGCGGGCTCGTCAGCGTGGACAGGGTCGTCAACGGCGGGCTCGGCGGCGCGGCCCAGGTCGCCGGTGCCGGGCTCAGCGGATGCGAGCCCCGGTGCGCGGGCCGGTCTGCGGGACCGGCACTCGAAGGCGCCGTCTGCGGGCCGGCACGTCGTGGCGGCTCCGTCGGCACCGCCGCATGCGCGCCTTCGCCGGGAATGCCATGAGGACACAGCACCGCCGGCCTCCCACCTCGGGTCTGCGCGCCGGACCCGCGCGCGGTTGCTCTCAGCCGACCACCGCGGGCTCAGGACCGCAGTTCTCGTACGCCCGAACGGGTGAATCTGGCTGTCCGTAGGGCCCTGACGCACGCAACAGCTCCACGAAGGCCGCGGCGGCGCCCGTCGGCGCCGCGCGCGAGAAAACGGTCAGGCCACGCTTCCAGGGCGGCTCGACGGAAAGCACCACGCAGTCCTCGCCGACGGCGCCGCGCACGATGTGCGAGGGCGCGGTGCTGACACCTACCCCGGCCGCCGCCATCCGCACGGCCGTCGAGGTGTGCTCGGTGAACACGGCCGTACGCGGCCGGAAGCCCGCCTGTCCGCACGCCCAGTCGAGGAAGCGCTGACCGTGGACCACCGGCTCCATGGCGCAGCGGATCCAGGGGCGGTCCGACAGCTCGGCCAGCGTCACCGATGTGCGGCCGGCGAAACGGTCGTCGAAGGGGACCACGAGGACGATCTCCTCCTCGCCGACCGGCAGGACACTGCCGGGCCAGTCGGCGGGCGCGGGCCCGACGGCGAGGTCGGCGATGCCGCGCTCGACCTGCTCCTCCAGTGCCTGCGAGGTGGCGTACTCGTGGAGGTGCAGCAGGACGCCGGGGTGCGCCGTCCGCCAGCGCGCGAAGACGTCCGGGAGGATGCCGACGGCGATGGAGTGCACGGCGGCGATGTGCAGTTCGCCGCCCTCCGCGCCGGCGGCGGCGCGAGCGGCCCGCTGGGCCTGTGCCGCGCTGTGGACGGCGAGTTCGGCGTGCGGCCGGAAGGCGCGCCCCATGGGCGTGAGGCGCACACCGCGCGGCATGCGCTCCAGGAGCGCGCCGCCGACGGTCTTTTCCAGGGCCTTGATCTGGTGGGACAGCGCGGGCTGGGTGACATGGAGGGCCTCGGCGGCGCGCGTGAACGACGCCTCCTCGACGACCGTCAGGAAGTACTCCATCTGCCGCAGGCTCATCCCCGGGACCTTCCGCAAGCGAACTCATAAGCGTTCTGCATGAGTTCCACAAGAACATTGCCTTGGACTCATGGCAAGGCTCGGACGGAGGCTGTGGGCATGGACATCACGAAGACATCCGAGGCCACTTGCGACGTGATCGTCATCGGTGGAGGCACCGGTGGCTACAGCGCCGCCCTGCGCGCCGCCGCCCTCGGTCTCGACGTCGTGCTCGCCGAGCGCGACAAGGTCGGCGGGACCTGCCTGCACCGCGGCTGCATCCCGAGCAAGGCGATGCTGCACGCCGCCGAACTGGTGGACGGCATCGCGGAGGCGCGTGAACGCTGGGGTGTGAAGGCCACCCTGGAGGAGGTCGACTGGCCCGCGCTGGTGGCCACGCGCGACGACATCGTGCACCGCAACCACAAGGGGGTGGAGGCGCACCTCGCCCACGCCGGCGTGCGGGTCGTGCGGGGCAGCGCTCGGCTGACAGGCGTGCGCGGGGCGCACATTGAGGGCGCGGGCGACTTCATCGCGCGCCGTGGCATCGTCCTCGCGACCGGCTCACGCCCGCGCACGCTCCCGGGGCTCACGCCGGACGGACGGCGCGTGGTGACGAGCGACGACGCCCTGTTCGCGCCCGGGCTTCCGAAATCCGTGCTGGTGCTCGGCGGGGGCGCGATCGGCGTCGAGTATGCCTCGTTCCACCGTTCCATGGGCGCGGACGTGACGCTCGTGGAGGCCGCCGACCGGCTCGTACCGCTCGAGGACGCGGAGGTGAGCCGCCACTTGACGCGTGGTCTGAAGAAGCGCGGCAT
The DNA here is from genome assembly GCF_040651675.1 of Streptomyces sp. NPDC048415. Lineage (NCBI taxonomy): Bacteria > Bacillati > Actinomycetota > Actinomycetes > Kitasatosporales > Streptomycetaceae > Streptomyces > Streptomyces sp. NPDC048415. The sequence goes on from NZ_JBEZKJ010000043.1 coordinate 7,251, forward strand.
CAACGTGCAGGTGGGGGCCCGGCTGCTCGACCCGGAGGTCCTGGACGACGGCGTACGGGCCCGGGTGCGCGCCGCGCGCGGTGAGATACGCGTCGTCGAGGCGGAACGGCTCCTGGTGGCCGTCGGACGGACGCCGGTGACCGACGGGCTGGAGCTGGTCGCGGCGGGCCTCAGAACGGACGAGCGGGGCTTCCTGGCGCCCGCCGACTGGGACCGTCTGGAGACGGCGGTGCCCGGCATCCATGTGGTGGGTGATCTGCTGCCGCCTCCGTCCCTCGGCCTCGCCCACGCCTCCTTCGCGGAGGGCCTGTTGGTGGCCGAGACGCTGGCCGGAGTGCCGTCCGCGCCGGTCGACTACGCGGCCGTGCCCCGGGTCACCTACTCGTCGCCGCAGACAGCGGCCGTGGGACTGAGCGAGGCGGAGGCACGCGCGCGTGGACACGAGGTGGACGTCAACACGATGCCGCTGACCGCCGTCGCGAAGGGCATGGTGCACGGCCGGGGCGGCATGGTGAAGGTCGTCACCGAGGCGGACGGCGGACGGGTGCTGGGCGTCCATCTGGTCGGCCCGAACGTCTCGGAGATGATCGCGGAGAGCCAGCTGATCGTCGGCTGGGACGCCGAGCCGTCCGACGTGGCCCGGCACGTCCACCCGCATCCCACGCTCTCGGAGGCGGTCGGCGAGACGTTCCTGACGTTCGCCGGCCGCGGCCTGCACCAGCAGTGACCCGCCGACGCGGCCCACATTTCGGCCGACGGCGAGTCCCCTTCGCCACGGACTCCGGAGCCGCCGTATGAAGGTGGACTCCCCCCAGCCACCCTTAACGCACCCCCCTGCCAACGGTAAATGCCACCTGGCGCCCCCTGGCGCCGCCCCGTCAACTGCTTGACAGTTCACCCAGACCGTGGAGTACTGCCAAAAGCGACGCAGGGCGGACAAGTCGGGGGTGAGTCTCCTGCCGGAGTTGCGCTACCCCAGTGTGACCGAAATCGTCTCGTCCGCCCGGGCGTTGGCGGCTCACCGACCCAGCCTGTGCGTCCTCAGACAAGTGGGTGTCTCGCGCGCGGGCAGACCCCTTCACCTGCTGTCCATCGGCCACGCCGAGCGCGCGGTCCTCGTCGTGGCGGGTGCCCACGCGAACGAGCCGACGGGCGGCTCGACCTTGCTGGCGCTCGCCGAACGCGCGCTGCGCGAGAGGGACCTGCGCCGGGACACCTCCTGGCACTTCCTGCTCTGCGCGGATCCGGACGGGGCGAGCCTCCATGTGACACCCGCGCCGCGCACGCTGCTCGACTACCACCTGGGCTTCTTCCGTCCGGCGGGTCCCGAACAGCCGGAGTGGTCGCCCTCCGTCCTGCCGCCCGACCGGCTGCCGCCGGAGACCCGCGCACTGACCCGGGTCATCGACGAGCTGCGGCCCTACCTCCAGGTGACACTGCACGGGACCGATCTGGGCGGCAGCTGGGTGCAGTTGACCAAGGACATCCCGGGGCTCGCCGAGCCCTTCGCGAAGTCCGCGGCGGAGTTGCACATTCCGGTGGAGACGGCAGCGTCGGATGCCGCGGGCTGGCCCGCCTCCGGCCCGGGGGTGCATGTGATGCCGGCACCCGGCTCGGACACGGCGTACCCGAGCATGCCCGACGACGCGCGGCACAGCACCTGGTACCACGCTCACCGGTACGGCGGTCTGACCGCCGTCGTCGAGGTGCCGATGTGGGCCAGCGACCTGGTGGACGATCCGGCGCCGCACCCCGCCCCCGCGGCGGCGATGCGGCGCCTGGCACACCGGCTGACGCGCGACGCGCTCCAGGTGGAGGCGGTGCTCGAGGAGACCCTGCCGCGGCTGCCGGGCCCCGACGGACCGCTCCTGCGGGCCGCGAAGTGGGCGCTGGAGCTGGTGCCCGGCCTCGCCGACGACTGGGCGCGGACGCCGCCTCCGGACACGACGATGGCGTACGTCGGCAGTGTCGACGCGTTCGGCCGCCGGCTTCCGCTGCGGGCCGCCTCGATGCTGCTGCGGGTCCTCCAGGAGACCGACGACCGCGAGGCGGCGCGCCTCGAACGCCTCGTCGCCGCCTGGAGCGACGCCTTCGCCGAACGCTTCCGCGCCCGCTGGGTCCCGCTGGAGCACCAGGTCGAACATCAGGCCCGTACGGTGGTGGCGGCGGCCCGGCACGCGCGCGACGCCGCCTGATTCACTCCGGCAGGTCGAACACCGCTCCTGTCTCGGCCTCCATCACGCAGGAGTTGGAGAAGGTGTGCGTGTAGTCGATCGGCCGGCCGTTCCACTCGCCGCGCGCGGAAGCGGTGATGGGCGCGTAGATCAAGGAGCAGAAGACGTCGGCCTTGGACCGGATCCGGGAGATGTCGCCCTTGGCGGCGTCGAGTTCCTGGCAGGCCTCAGCGGCGTGCGCGTGCCCTTGGGGCGGGTCGCAGATCAGTTCGGTGCCCCGCGTGTGGCCGGCGCGGGCGTCACCGCGGGTGACGCTGAGGTAGAGCCGGTTGCCCGGGACGGCCTCCTGGGGTGCCGGCTGGGCCGGGCTCGCGCCCATGGTGAGGGCGACCGCGGCGAGCAGGCCGACCCGTACCGCTTGCATGGTTGTAGTCATTCCAGGTGCATCGGCACCGCGGCTCCCGAACCCCACCCGGCGTCACCCGAACGGGAGCGCACGCGCGCGTGCCGCCCGGCGAGGTCAAACGCGGCAAGCACCACCCGTGCCTGGTACTCGACCTGGCGGGCGACCGGAATCCAGCGCGCTGCGCAGCCGTCGCGGTAGTCGGCGCACCACGCGTCGATGAGCCGGTCCAGCTCGGGCAGCGCGTCGCGCGGATCTTCCCCGGAGGCGGTCACGAGCTGGTGCAGCAGCCCGGCCGTGCGCAGGGCGACCCGGCGTCCCGCGAGGCGCAGGGCGGTCAGACGGGCGGTGTCGAGCGGGGGCAGGGGGCGGTCCCCGGCGTCGTACACGTCGGGATCCCAGGAGTCGGCGAGTCCGGGTCCGACCAGTAAATAGTCGTCGACGGGCGCGAGCAGACAGGCCGCGTCCGGCGAGGCGCCGAGGCTGGGCCGCACGCGCGCGAGGATGCCCTCCAGGAGCCCCGTATCGCGTCGCAGCGTGCGACTGACGATGCGCAGCACCCCTTCGGCGTCCGCGGGTCTTGCGGGGTCCTCCACGGCGGCTACACCCCACATGGGGGCCTCGACGACCGCGGTCACCGTGCCGTACGGGTGCGGGTGGAACCAGGTGGACTCCACCGCGGCCTCCGTGATGGCCGCTGCCAGGTCTCCCCGGTGCGGCGGCGGGATCCGGTATACGGCGGGCCCGAGCGTCGGCCAGTACAGGGTGTCGTACGGGCCGAGTTCCCGCGGGATGCCGAGACGCGCGGCGGCGTGCGCGACGCGTTGGGCGAGACCGGGCAGTTCGCGGGTCAGCTCGACGAAGGCGCCGCCGACGTCGACGCCGTGCAGGGAGCACTGCAGGAAGGGCCGCAGTTCGTCCTGGAGTTCGAGGAGCGCGCGGGTCTCGGGCAGGGCCGCGCCGTCCGCGCCGTCGGGCAGCCATTCGGGCTGTTCCAGGAATCCGGGCCGGAAGAAGTGCCGGAAGTAGTGGCCGAGCGTGTACGGGCCGGACAGCCAGGCCTCATTGCGGCGGGCGCCGTCGGGGTCGAGGCAGAGCAGCAGGTTCCAGGTGGCGTCCGCGCCCTCGGACAACCGGGGGTCGGCGAGCACCCGTTCGGCCAGCCGCAGGGCCGTGGCCCCGCCGACGGGTTCGTTGGCGTGCGGTCCGGCGACGACGAGGGCCTGGCGGCTACCGTGTCCGACGGACAGGAGCCACAGCGGCGTACCCGCTCGTGAGGTGCCCACGCGGCGCAACCGGGCGTCCTGCGGACGGCGCGCGACGAGCGCGGCCGCGCGGGCGCCCAGCTCGTCCACAGTCGGGTAGCGGTGGAGTGGCGGCAGGGCGCACCTCCACTTTTGTGGTGCCGTCGATTCACCTGATGTGCATGGTGTAGGCACAGTCAGTCACGACTGTGGGGGTACGTCAACACCGCTGAACGTAAGGGAACTTGAGGAAATCGGTGAGTGAAACCAAGGCCAGAGGTCGGTTCGAGGCCGATCCTGGAGGCCCACGCTGCGGCCGGCCAGTCGGACCGTCCGGGAGGCCCACGCTGCGGCGGGCCAGGCCGACCGACTGGGAGGCCACCCCGCGGCTGACCAGTCCGACCGTCCTCGAGGCCCACCCCGCGGCCGGCCAGTCCGACCGCCGCAGGCCCCCCTGCGGCCAGTCAGTCCGACGCGAGCCGGAACGTCATCCGCCCGAAGCCGATCTGGTCGCCGTCCTTCACGACTGTGGCACCGATGACACGTCGTCCGTTGACGGTCGTACCGTTGGTCGAACCGAGGTCGCGCAGCACCCACAGGCCGCCCTGCCGGCTCAGTTCTGCGTGTACCCGGGACACCGTCTCGTGGTTCAGCCGCAGTCCGCTCGCGGGATCGCGGCCGATGCGCAAGGGGTACGGGCTGCCCGGCTGGGGCAGCTGCAGCTTCGGCAGGCGCTCGGCCTGCCAGGCCCTGCGCAGCCGTACGTGGAAGCCGGAGACCGCTTCCACGGTGCCGAACACCAGCTTCGACCAGCGGCCCTCGGTGGGCAGGTCGGCGGTGAGAACGGCGAGTTCGTCGGATCTGCGGGCGGACAGCGCCAGCTCCATGCGGCGGATGAACGTGTCGTGCGAGAGGCGGCCGAGGGCGACGCCGTCACGGAGCGCCTTGAGCGCCCGGTCGCGCTCCGCGTCGGACAGCCGCGCGGGGTACGTGTGGAACTCGAAAGACGACGTCACGCAGGTGATTGTCGGGCAGCGCGCTCGGGGTGTCCAGAAAACCCGGAAACGGCCGCCGCGGCCGAACGGTTCACCCCACTCGGCGAATGCGCCGCGAACACGCGGCAAAAGGGTGGATTCAAAAGCGAATTGATCTCACGTGCAGCACCATGGACGAGCTACGTCACGGTGAGCTGACAAGGGGGAACCGTCTGTGCGGTTCGAAGTGTGGGCACCGCGGGCCGACCGGGTGACGCTCCACTGCGAGGGCGCCACGCGCGCGTTGGAGCGCGATCCGGAGCGTGCGGGGTGGTGGACGGGCGAGGCGGACGCGCGGGACGGAACGCGGTACGGCTTCGCGGTGGACGACGGCCCGGTGCTGCCCGATCCCCGCTCACGGCGGCAGCCGGACGGCCCGGACGGGCTGAGCGCGGTGGTCGACCAGGAGCGTTACCCATGGCACGTCGATTGGGCCGGGCGCCCGCTGCAGGGCGCGGTCCTGTACGAGATGCACGTGGGCACCTACACCCCCGAGGGCACACTGGACGCGGCCGCCGAGCGGCTCGGACATCTCGCGGAATTGGGGATCACTCACATCGAGTTGATGCCCCTGTGCCCCTTCCCCGGGCGGCACGGCTGGGGCTACGAGGGTGTCTCGCTGTGGGCCGTGCACGAGCCGTACGGCGGCCCCGAGGCGCTGAAGCGCTTTGTCGACCGGGCGCACGAACTCGGCCTGGGTGTCGTCCTCGACGTCGTGCACAACCACCTCGGCCCGTCCGGCAACTACCTGCCCGCCTTCGGGCCGTACTTCACGGACACCCACCAGACGCCCTGGGGCTCCGCCGTGAACCTGGACGCGCCCGGTTCGGACGAGGTGCGGGCGTACCTCGTCGGCAGCGCGCTGGCATGGCTGCGCGACTACCGGCTCGACGGGCTGCGGCTGGACGCGGTGCACGCGCTGCGGGACACGCGCGCGTGCCACTTCCTGGAGGAGCTGTCGGCGGCCGTGGACGCGCTCGCCGAGGATCTCGGCCGGCCACTGTTCCTGATCGCCGAATCGGATCTGAACGACCCTCGCCTCGTCACCTCACGGGAGGAGGGCGGTCTCGGGCTGCACGCACAGTGGAATGACGACTTCCACCACGCGCTGCACACCGCGCTGACCGGCGAGGCCCAGGGCTACTACGCAGACTTCGCGCGGGCCCCGTTCGCGGCGCTCGCGAAGACGCTGACGTCGGGCTACTTCCACGACGGCACGTACTCCAGCTTCCGCGAGCGGTCTCACGGCCGCCCCCTCGACCGTACGCGCCTCTCGGCGCACCGCCTGGTCGGCTACACCCAGACCCACGACCAGATCGGCAACCGCGCCCAGGGGGACCGGCTCTCCGCCTCCCTCTTCCCCGGCCTGCTGGCCTGCGCCGCCACGCTGACACTCACCGGCCCCTTCACGCCGATGCTCTTCATGGGCGAGGAGTGGGCCGCGGGCACGCCGTGGCAGTTCTTCACGGACCACACCGATCCGGAGCTCGCCGAGGCCGTACGGCGGGGCAGGCGGCGGGAGTTCGCGGCGCACGGCTGGGCCGAGGAGGACGTGCCGGACCCACAGGACCCGGCGACCCGGGACCGCTCCTGCCTCGACTGGTCGGAACCCGAAAAGGCCCTCCACGCGCGCGTGCTGGCCTGGTACCGCGATCTGATCGCCCTGCGCCACCGCCAGCCCGACCTCTCGGACCCGGATCTCGCGGCGGTCAGGGTCGCCCACGACGCTCAGGCCCGCTGGCTCGCCCTCCGGCGCGGGGACATCCGCGTGGCCGTGAACCTGGCCAAGGACTCCGCGGCGATCCCCCTGGGCATCCGCCACGCGCGCGTGCTGGCAGCTTGGGAGCCGGTCGAAGCGCCCAGCAGCGACGGGGTGTTGATCGTGCCGGGTGAGTCGTGCGTGGTGCTGACACAGGCGTGAGTCCGGGAGTCAACGTTTGCGTAAGCGCCTACGCAAACGTTTGACGTAAGCGCTTGCGAAAAGCGTTTACGCGGAGCCGCGTAAGCGGTTACGTACGCGCCTGCGAGAACCGCGGCGCAAACGCTTACGTGAACGCTTGCGTGAGCGCTTGCGTACACCGCGGCGCAAACGCTTGCGTAAACGCCCACGCCCCCCTCCGCTCGCTACACCCCCTAGTCCATCCCCTCCCGCAGATCAGTCACCCGCTCCAGCAGGATCGACTCCCAAGCGCGGCGCAGTTGGGTCTCCAGCAGGGGGACGGGGCTGTCGTGTCGACCCTGCGGGCGGTCGGCGAGGCGGATGAGGCTGTCGCAGCGGGACAGCCAGAGGCCGCGCAGACAGGGGCGGGCGCTGTACCCGGCGAGGGTGGCGGCGCGTACGGCCGCGGGGGCGCCGACGGCGATCGCGAGCCCGGCGATGTCCTCGGCGGGGTCGCCGATCACCGTGTCGGTCCAGTCGAGTACGCCGCGCACCCGCCCCTCGGCGCTGACCACGAGGTGTTCGCCCTTGAGGCCGTGGTGCACGAGGAACGTGGCGCCGGGCTGTGCGGCGAGCTGGACGGCGGCGGGCGCGGTGAGCTGGGCGAGGCGCGCGGGGTCGAACTCCTCGGCGGCGGCGAGCCGCTCGGCGGCATGCGCGGCGGCTGTCCGCAGGGTCTCCAGGGAGCGCGGCGCGGCGCGCGGGACGCCGAGCGTCTCGGCCTGGCGTACGGGCACCTCGCGCAGCCCCGTCAGCAGTCCCGCGAGGTCGGCCTCGCCGACGGCCGATACGTCCTGCTTCTCACCGGAGTCGCCGGGCAGCCGGGTGTCGAGGGTGTAGCTCAGTCCGCTCGCCCACTCGCCGTGCGCGACGCTCACCGGGACCGCGACCCCGATGTGCGGGCGGACCAGGTCACGCAGCCGCAGTTCGCGGCGCTGGCGTACGGAGGCGTCGCGGTCGTGGGCGAGGCGCAGCACATGGCGACTGCCCACCCACCAGGTGGAGTGCTCCCCGCCCTCGGTGACGGGCCGCACGTCGGGCCCGGCGCCCGCCACCGCGCCGTCGGCGAGCAGGGATCGGACGAGTCGGCGGACGGTGTCCGCGGTCGGTGTCGGTGCCTGGATCATGGTCGCGCCCTTGTCGTCGGGGGCGTTGGGGCCGTCGGGGGCGGTGGTGCCGTCGGGGCGTCGGGGGCGGTGGTGCCGTCGGGGCGTTGGTGCCGTCGGGGGCGGTGGGGAAGACTCCTGGTGATCGGTCAGTCGACGATCACCAGCTCGCGGGAGGTGGTGTTGAGTCGGCGCCCGCCGTCCTCGGTGACCGTCACGATGTCCTCGATACGGACCCCGAAGCGGCCGGGCAGATAGACGCCGGGCTCCACGGAGAAGCACATTCCGGGGACGAGGGGCTGTTCCTCGCCCTCGATCATGTACGGCGGTTCGTGGGTGGTGACGCCGATGCCGTGTCCGGTGCGGTGGATGAAGTACTCGCCGTACCCGGCCTCGGTGATGACCGCGCGGGCCGCACGGTCGACGTCCTGGCAGGCGGCGCCGGGCCGTACCGCCCGGAAGCCCGCCTCCTGGGCCGCGCGCACGATGTCGTGCACCTCGCGTTCCTCGTCGTCCGGTTCGCCGACGTGGACCGTGCGGGAGGTGTCGGAGCCGTAGCCGTGCTTGAGGCCGCCGAAGTCGAGGACGACCATGTCGCCGCGTTCGATGACGCGGTCGTCGGCCTCGTGGTGCGGGTTGGCGCCGTTCGGGCCCGAGGCCACGATGGTGAAGTCGACCTGGGAGTGGCCGAACCGCCGCAGCAGATCGGCGATGTCGGCGGCCACGTCCGTCTCCTTGCGGCCCGCGAAGGGAACCTCGCGGATCTCCTCGTACGTCGCGTCCGCCGCCACGCCCGCCGCCGCCAGCCGCTCCAGTTCCGCCGCGTCCTTGACGGCCCGCAGCATCGGCAGGGCCTCGGTGAGGCCGAGATGGCGTGTGCCGGGCAGTCGTTTCTGGAGTCCGAGCAGGTGCAGGGCCCAGGCGTTGTCGCTGACTCCGAAGCGGCCCGCCGGGTCGAGGAGGGCCGCGGTCGCCTCGTACGGGTCCTTGCCGTCGGGCCAGTCGCGGAGGGCCAGCGCGGGCGCGCCGGCCGCCTTGGCCGCGTCGGGCGCCTCCAGGGTGGGCACGACGAGGACCGGGTCCTGTCCGGCCCGCAACACCAGGAGGGTGAGCCGCTCGGTCTCCACGGGCCGGTACCCGGTCAGCCATACGAGATCGGGGCCGGGCGCGACCAGGAGCCCGTCGAGCCCGGCGTCCGCGGCGGTCTCGGCCGCGCGCCGCATACGGGCCTCGTAGTCACCGGCGGTGAAGGGCGCGGGCGTGGCGGTCATCCATGCCTCCGTCTGTCCGGAGTTCCCCAGGGGGCTACGGGCAGCATCCTGCCCTCCCGGCGGGGCGTGCGCGAGCCGGTTGCGGCCGCCTCTCGTCCTCAGTTCCTTCCCAGCCGAGGCCTTAACGGTTGCCCATTACCTTGCCGTTAACACTAATGCTTAGATGGACGGCGTACCCCTGGGAAAGGGCGGGCATGCTGGTACTGGCACACATCAGTGACCTCCATCTGGACGGCACCGGGCAGGCGACGGAGCGGGTCGAGCGGGTGCGCGACCGGCTGTGGGGGTTGCCCGGAAAGGTGGACGCGCTCCTGGTGACCGGGGACATCGCGGATCACGGCGCGGAGGCCGAGTACGAGGAGGCGGCCCGGGGTGCTCGGGCTGCGCGACGCCGGGACCCCGGCGCGGAGCGCCCCCTTCTCGGTGCTCACCTGCCCGGGCAACCCCCACAGCCGCGTGCCCTACCGCAAGGCGCTGCTCGGAGCGCCCGCAGCCGACGGTCCGATCAACAGCGTCCACGTCTTCGATGACGCTGCCGTACTGATGTGCGACTCCAGTATTCCGGGCCGGGACGAGGGAGAGTTCGACGAGGAGACGTACGCCTGGATCGAGGCGACGCTCGACGAGTTGGACGGCACACTTCCGGCGCTGCTCGCCTTTCACCACCCGCCGGTGGCACTGCACCACCCGCTGCCGGACGCCTACGCATTGCGCCAACCCGATGAACTGGCCGCTCTGTTGGCACGCAGGCCCGAGATCGCCGGGCTCATCACCGGTCACGCGCACACACCTGCTGCGACCGTCTTCGCAGGACGGCCGCTCGTCGTCGGCCCCGGTGTGACGTGGACCCTGCGGCTGCCCTGGGAGGGCGAGGGGGCGGCGGACCGGGACGCGCCTCCCGGGTTCGCGTTTCATGTGCTCGACGACGAGGGACGGTTGACGAGCCATTTCAGGGTCGTCGGCTGAGCTCAGGTCATGACTCCAGGGACCGCGGACAGTTGCTGACGGCTGCCGTTGACGTGCCGGACGGTGAGGGTGACGGAGGTTCCGGGGTGTGCGTCCGCGAGCGCGCGGACGAGGTCGGCGGCCGATCCGATCCGGTTGTCGCCGAGGGCGAGCAGGACGTCACCGCGGACCAGGCCCGCGGAGTAGCCCGGGCCGGGGACATGGACGCCGACGACGAGTGCGCCCGCGCTCTTGGGGGAGTCGACGGCCTCGACGCCCAGGGTCGCCCGCACGGATTCCTTCGCCGGACCCCCGTCCGTCGGTGCCGCCTTGGAGCCGCTGGGCGACGCAGAGCCGGAGCCGCGCGCCGACGGCCCGGACGGGCCCGGCGCTCCCGCCTGCTTCTGCAGGTCCGCCAGCTTGCTCATGGCGATCACCGTGGCGCCCACGGTGCCGAGCCCGACGCCCGACAGGACCAGAATGGTCCCGACGAACAGGCTGAACAGCAGAGTCATCAGCCGCTTGCCGCGTCGCCGTGCGGCGTGCGGGCGGCGGGCGGTGCCGGACGGACGGCCGCCGCCGGGCTCCTGACCGGGCATCGGCTTGGGACGCAACGCGGTCTGTTCCATGGTTCGCCTCCGGCGGAAGCTCTACGGATCGCCTCCGGCTGTTGCTCTACCCGGCGCCCCGGCGCGCGACGATTCACGAACGAGTGAGACTGTCAACCGCGTTCGAGAAGTCTGTCCACCACGGTCGCCGCGGCCCCGCGCGGCGATCCGCCGTGCACCAGCTCCGTACGGTGCACCACACGCGGCGCCACAAGGGGGACGGCCGCCCCTCCGGGCACGCCCAGGCGGCGGTGCGGGGCAGCAGCGTCAGGCCGTGTCCCGCGGCGGCCAGGACCGTGAGGGTACGGATGTCGGTGCCCTCGTAGCGCAGGGCCGGGCGGAAGCCTCCACTGCCGTTCGCCCTGCGAAGGTGGGCCAGAGGCAGGCCCGCGCCGGGGGCGTCCAGCCAGCGGGCGTCGACGAGGTCGCCGAGGCGAAGCCCCGCGCGCCGGGCCAGCGGATGGGACTCGGGCAGCAGGACGCAGACGGATTCCTCCGCTACTCCGTGCGTGGTCAGCGGGGCCACGTCAGGCAGTCGCAACGGGTCGTTGGGCGCCGTCAGACCGTCGACCAGGCCGATGTCCGCCCTGCCCTCGGCGACAGCGGCGGGGATCTCGGCCCGGGGCAGGACCCGCAGGGTCACACCGGCGGCGGGCAGCGACGCGAGGGTACGCGGTCCGAGCGCCGTCGGCGCGGCCGCGAGCGTCAGCCCGTGCTCGGGTGCCGCCACGAGCCGCAGGACATCCGCGCGGGCGGCGTCCAGGCGGAGCAGCGGTGGCCCCGCGTGTTCGAGGAGCCGCTCGCCCGCGGCGGTGGGAGTGACGGGGCGCCGGGTGAGCAGGGGCGCGCCGAGATCCCGCTCCAGGGCGGCGATGTGCTGGGACACCGCGGACTGGGTGTAGCCGAGCTCCCGCGCGGCCTCGGAGAAGGACGCCAGGCGGGCCACGGTGACGTACGTACGCAGGAGATGCGGATCCATGGGCTCCTGGGGACCCTGTTCCAGCCCGAGCAGTACGGGGACGGCTCTCGCCCGCACCCGATCGTGCGGGCGCTGGCGCGGGCCGCCGTCGCACACGCGTCCGTCGCACGGCAGGGTCAGCCGGTGTTCAGCTCGCCATCGACTCCACCTTCCACGTGAAGGGGACTGCGGGGACCTGGTCGGGCATGAAGCCGTGGGCGCGCCGGACCAGGTCCGCCGCGCCGTAGCGATGGCAGTCCTGGTGCCACTTCAGGATCCCGGCCAGCCAGTTCTGCAGTTCCACCACGTAGCCCTGCATGATGCCGCGCACTTCCCCCGAGAGCTTGAAGTCCTCGTACAAGATGGGCAGTTCATGGGCTGCGACGTGTTGGAACTGCTGCATGCGCTGGGTCATCAGGTCGTGGATGATGCCGAGCGCGGTCGGGTAGTCGCAGCCGAAGAAGTTCTGCACGACGAGGATGCCGTTGTGGACCTCGCCCTCGTACTCGATCTCCTTCTGGTACGAGAAGACGTCGTTCAGGAGCATCGCGTAGTCGATGGCGGCGTTCTCCAGCGACCGGACGGGGCCGCTGCGGTAGACCTCGGGGGGGACCTTGGGGCCGTGGCCGAGGCGGCACAGGCCCATGGTGAGGTCGGAGCCGAAGGTGGCGCGGCGCATCTCCAGGTAGTCGACCGGGTCCGGGATGCGGTTCTGGATCTGGTTGACCAGCTCCCAGACCCAGCTCTCCGTCATCTTGTCGACGGCGGACCGGAGTTGGCGCCGCTCATCCGGGGTCATCTCCGCCGTCGTGCGCTGCCACAGGTCGACGAGGCCGCGTTCCATGCCGTTGACCGGAGGCGGGGGCGCCTCTCCGTCGACGGGCATGCAGGCCGACAGGCGGGCCGTGGTCAGCCTGGCGGCGGCCAGATCGCGGCGGTGGCCGAAGACGAGCGGGTAGTAGTCGTCGCCGTAGGTGCCCCAGGCGAGCCACTGGGAGCTGAGGTCCAGGGTCTCGGGTGTCGCGTCCGGGTGGATGCCGGCCGCGCACAACGGCAGGTCATAGGCGGCGAGTTTGTCCTCGTCCCAGACGCCCTCCTGGAGCATGCCCATGGCGTACGTCCAGCCGGTCACGCGATGCCGGGCGCCGTCCAGGTGGGGGCTGAGCGTGACCTCGAACGGCATGTAGAAGTCAGGCAGTTGGGACGGGCCGACCTTCTGGAAGGGGACGTGGGTGTAGGCGCGCAGCCGCTCCGCTCCGGCCGCCGAGAGCAGCGCGCCGACGTCGGTGGCGGACGTGCCGAACCCGCCGACACCGAACGGCCGCACGCCCTCCACGGCCCCCTCGTTCATATAGCGGCTGGAGCGCATGTGCCATTCGTGGCCGCCGGACTGCCAGTCCTGAAGTCCCTGGGTGTACGCAGCGACCGCGGCGACCTCTTGCGGGCTGAGCCCCTTCTCCATGGCCAGCGCGGGCACTTCGGTGAGCGCGGTGTGCTCGAACTGGTGCAGGCGTGAGGTGAGGATGTCGTTGACGGTCTCGGCGGCCTCCTGGGTGGTGCAGCCGAAGAAGGTCTCCAATACCAGGATGCCGTTGCTGAGTTCGCCCTCTTCCTCGACCTCGCGCTGGTACGAGAACAGGTCGTTGCGCAGGTGGACGCCGTCGGAGAACGTCTCCATCAGTACGCGCAAGGGCCTGGACCCGGCGACGGGCACGGGCACTTCGGCGGTCGCGTACTCGACAAGCCCTGCGGACCAGGGCGCGCCGCCCACCTTGCGGCGCATCTCGATGTACTCGACCGGGTTGGCGATCCGTCCTTCGTTGATGTTGGAGAGCTCCCACATCGACTCGTTGAGCAGGTGCTCGGTGGAGACGGCGAAGCGCTCCCGCCACGCCATCGACATCGAGGGCACCGTGCGCGCCCACAGGTCGGCGAGGCCCGCCTCGACGGGATTCTCCGGCTCCGGTACGGGGGTCGACAGATCCAGCGGCATAAAGAGCGGCAGCCGGTCCAGGTAGGCCTTGCCGCCATCGCGGTCCTGGCTGCGTTTGAAGGTCTCCAGGAAGTGGTCGTCGAAGAAGAACACCCACACGTACCAGTCGGTGATGAGGGAGAGCGCGGGTCCGTCGCAGTCGGGGTGTGTGTACGCGCACAGCAGGCCGTAGTCGTGGGCGTCGAGGTCGGACTGTTCCCAGATGCCGGAACCCTCCAGCATGCCCATTCCGCGCGCCCACTCGACCGAATGGGCTCGGGCCTCGTCGAGATGCGGGTTCAGGCGCGCGGGGTACGGCATGTAGAAGTGCGGGAGTTCGAACGGCTGCGTCATGGCCCGGGCCCTACCCATGGCCCTTCCGGGACATCCGCGGGGCGGGACATGATCACACCATCGCGTGAATTCCGTGGGTCCCAGCACGGTGGTCCTCCGGGCTGGGTTCGCCCCCTCCGCCCCTGCCCGTCCCCGTACCTGGGGGCTCCGCCCCCAGCCTTCGTTATCGCGCTTCGCGCTCGTTCTCAAACGCCGGACGGGCTAGATATACCTCCGGCGTTTGAGGAGCGGGGGGTTGGGGGCAGAGCCCTGCCATGAGCGGCGCACGCCAGCCGGCCGTGCCGGACGTCTTCGATCCGCGGCTGTATGCCGTCGGGGTCCCGCACGCCGCGTATCGGGTGCTGCGCGATCACCACCCCGTCGTCCGGCAGGAGGAGCCCGAGGTGCTCGGCTGGCCCGCGGGGCCCGGGTTCTGGGCGGTGACCCGGCACGCGGACGTGGTGCGGGTGCTGAAGGACTCGACGACGTACTCCTCGTATCTCGGAGCGACCCAGATCCGCGATCCCGATCCGGAGGACCTGTCGTTCATCCGGCGCATGATGCTCAATCAGGATCCGCCGGGACACGGCGCGTTGAGGCGTCTGGTGAGCCGGGCGTTCACGCCGCGCCGCGTCGACCACTTCGAGGCGGTCGCGCGCGCGAGGGCCCGTACGCTGCTGGAGCGGGCGGTTCAGGAGGCCCGCGCCGGCGACGGCACCCGCGATCTCGTCACCGCCGTCACCGACGACTACGCGCTGCTCAACCTCGCCGACCTGCTGGGCATCCCGGAGCCCGACCGGGGGCTGCTGCTGCACTGGACGCGCCGCGTCATCGGCTACCAGGACCCGGACGAGGCGGGCCCACCGACGCTGGACGCCGCCGGGAAGCCGGTCAATCCGCGTTCCCCGGCCATGCTGGAGGACATGTTCGCGTACGCGCGGCAGTTGGCCACGTACAAGAGGAGTCATCCGGGCGACGATGTGATGACCACCCTCGCGGCCGACCCCGAACTCGACTCCACCGCGCTGGAGATGTTCTTCTTCCTGCTCACGGTCGCGGGCAACGACACCGTGCGGAGCGCGGCCCCCGGGGGCCTGCTGGCGCTGGCGGAGGACCCGGCGGCGTACGGCGCACTGCGCGTCGGACACGCGCGACTCAACACCGCTGTCGAGGAGTTGCTGCGTTGGCACCCTCCCGTGCTCACCTTCCGCCGTACGGCATCCGTCGACACCGAGTTGGCCGGGCAGCGCATCCGTGCGGGCGACAAGGTGGTCGTCTTCCACGCCTCGGCCAACCACGACGAGCGGGTGTTCACCGACCCGCACCGGCTCGATCTCGCCCGCGCCCCGAACCCGCACGTCTCCTTCGGCGACGGCCCGCATGTCTGTCTCGGAGCCCACTTCGCCCGACTGCAACTGCGCGTGCTGTACGAGGAGACGCTGCGAGCGCTGCCGTCCCTGTGCATCGCCGGACCTCCCCGGCGGCTCGTCTCGAACTTCATCAACGGCATCAAGTCACTTCCGGTCCAGTTGACTTGAGCGGCGTTCAGCGCCTCATCTGGATCACCGCGTGTGTGCCGCTGATGCGCCAGCGCCGGCCCTCGGCGGCGTCGAGCGCGGCCTCGGTGGGAGCGTCGAGGCCGACGATCACGTCCGACTTGAGGGTGCGCAGGGCGGCCACCGGGCCGGGGAAGTAGGCGGTGGGGAGCGCGAAGGGGGTGGTGGCGGGGCGGAGTCGGTCGCCGATGAGGCGGCGGTAGTTCAGGTCGCCCTTCATGACGGTCACGTCGGCCGTGGCGAACTCCTGACGCAGGTCGTCGGGCATATCGGCGTACGGCAGCGGGGCGCAGGAGAAGGGGTGCGCCCGGACCGTGAGGCGGCCGTCGGTCATGGCCGACCAGAGGCGGCGGCCGGAGTCGGCGGCGGCACCCTTGGCGGCGGTGAGGCGACGGAGCGCGTCGATCACGTCCGCCGTCGTGGCGTCGGAGACGTAGTACGGGTACGGCTTGACGTGCAGGACGGCCCGCTCGATGCGGTGGTGGTGGAGGAGGTGGTCGATGAGGAGCAGATCGGGGATGAGTTCGCGGCCCGCGTTGTCCGCCACCAGGCAGAGGGTGCCGGAGAGGGACGATCTCAGCAACTCGCTGTCATCGACGACGAGTTGTGAGTCGACCGGCGGCGTGCCGTCCGCTTGGGCCAGGCGGAAGCCGAGATCCGCCCGGTTGCCCCAGAGCGAGCCGTGCAGCAGCGCCAGCTCCTGGTCCTCGACCGGCTGGTGCGGGAGTTCGTCCAGCGCGGCGAGCTCCTCGTCGGCCTCCGGGGTGTCGAGTTCGGCGAGCTTGAAGGGGCGGAAGGGGTCGATTCCCTTCCAGGGGCCCGGCGCGAAGTAACCGACGGCTTCGAGGAGTTGGCGGTAGAAGTAACTCTCGGCCCATAGGAAGGGCACGTCGAACCAGGACCGGCCGACGTACTCCCCGGCGCCCCATGCCTCCCATTGCCCGCGGTCCACCGCCTGTGCGCCGAGCGGTTCGATGACTCCCTCGGTGGCGTTCTTCAGCAGGGCGTCGAGCGCGCGGTGCTGCTCAGGGCCGTACGGGAAGGCGTCCCGCACCTTTCTGATGAGTGCCGGATGCCGCTCAGCCAGCACGCTCCAGGGGAACGAGCCCACGGCGTTGCTGAGGATCACGAGAGCGTCGGCGGGATCGGCGGAGCGGGCGGATGCGGCGGGGTCGGACATGCCGTTCACCGTACCGGCTGAGCAGAAGGGGCCGTCCGACCCGCGCGCGCGTCGGACGGCCCCTCCCCCCGTAGGGCTCAGCTGGTCAGAAGGTCAGCTTCCAGCTGTTGAGCGAGCCGGTGTCCTGCGCGGCCACGTCCTGGACGCGGAGCTTCCAGGTGCCGTTCGCGGTCTCGCTGGAGGCGTCGACGGAGTAGGTGGTGTTCACGTTGTCCGCGGAGTCCGAGGTGCTGGAGGACTTCAGGCGGTACGTCGAGCCGTCGGGGGCGACCAGGTCGATCACCAGGTCACCGCGGTAGGTGTGGGTGATGTCGACGCCGACCTGGAGAGTGGTGGGCGCGTTGCCGCTGCGGCCGCTCACGGTGATCGGCGACTCCACGGCCGAGCCCGCGTCCGGGATCGCGACGGAGGACGTGCTGGAGAAGGTGGTCGCGCCGGTGGTGCCACCGCTCGACGCCACCGCCTGCACGGTCTTGGTCGCGTCCGCCAGGCCCGCGCCGCAGCCGCCCGAGCAAGTGCCGGGCAACGCACGGGCGTTGTTCTTGATGGCCGCCTCGATCTGCGCCGGGGTGAGCGAGGGGTTCGCCGACTTCATCAGTGCCACGAGGCCGACGATGTGCGGGGTGGCCATGCTGGTGCCCTGGTAGTACGCGTACGACTCCGTGGACGGCGTCTTCGTACCGGAGTTGAGCGTGGACAGGATGCCGTTGGCGTTACCGGTGCTCATCTCGCCGCCGGGCGCCGCGATGTCGACGATCGAACCGTAGTTGGAGTACGAGGCACGGGAGCCGGTGCGGCCGGTCGCCGCGACGGTGATGACGTTGTTGCAGCTCGCCGGGGAGTACTTGGAGGCGTTGTCGTTGTCGTTGCCCGCGGCGACGACAACCGTCGTACCGCGGTTCACGGCGCCGGTGATCGCGCTCTGGGTGGCCGAGGTGCAGGCCCCCGAGCCGCCGAGGCTCATGTTGATGACCTTGGCGACGTTGGTGTTGGCCGGGACGCCCGAGACCGTGCCGCCGGACGCCCAGGTGATCGCGTCGATGATGTCCGAGTCGTAGCCGCCGCACTTGCCGAGAACGCGCAGCGGGGAGATCTTCGCGTTGTACGCGATGCCCGCGACGCCCTTGTTGTTGTTGGTGACGGCGGCGATGGTGCCCGCCACGTGCGTGCCGTGCCAGGAGGAGCCGCTGGAGCCGGTGCCTGTGCCGCACTGGTCGGTCGCGTACCAGTCGCCCGGGTCGGCCGGGTTGCTGTCGCGTCCGTCGCCGTCGACCGAGACCGCGGTGTCGGAGATGAAGTCGTAGCCGCCGACGATGTTCGCGGCGACGTCGGAGTGGGCGACGTAACCGGTGTCGATGACGGCGACGGTCACACCGCTGCCGGTGGAGGTGGCCCACGCACCCGGGACACGCATGCCCGCGGTGGACTCGAACAGGTCCCACTGTTTGCCGTACTCGGTGTCGTTCGGGTCCGCCTGCGGCTTGTTGAGGCGGTCCGGTACGACGTAGGCGACCTGCGGGTCTGCCTGGTACTGCGCGATGACGTCGGCGACGTCCGTCTTCTTGAGCTCGGCGCCCAGGTCGACGAGGGCGGCACCGGTGCCGAGACGGCGCTGGAAGTCGAGGTCCGCGCCCACCTTCTTGCCCTTCGCCGCGGCATCGGCGTCGGCGGCCTTGTTGGACTTGGCCCCGGCGGCGCCCGGCTGGTAGCCGACGATCAGGCGCTCGGCGGGGGCGGCGGCCCGGGCGGCGGGGGTGATGTCCGCGCGCTGGGTGGACGGCTGGGCGGCGACGACCGTGGTGGTCATTCCGGCCAGCAGCGCGGCGGATATCGCGGCGACGGATATCAGTTTCCGTCCGGCGTCGCGGGAGGGAGTGGGACGCAAGGGATTGCCTTTCGGAGCCGGCTGCGGGCAGCGCGGAGCAGCGGTCGATTCGCCTCGTCGTCGAAGCGGCGGGGGGTGCGTATCCAGAAAGCAGCGCGGCGGCCGGCCATGCGCGAGCGACCCGGTCAGAGGTTTCCTGTGGGTCGGCTGTGCTCGAACGATAGGCAAACGGCAGGTGAGCGGGATACAGGGGAAACCCTCGATCGGGCCGGTAATCGACCCTCGGACGCGGGCAGTTGGCCGGTGAGATCCCGTTTCGCGCGGATTGCGGATCTGAACGTACGGCGCTGTCGCCCCGTATTTCACGGTGCCCTCAGCAGCTCTCGCCGACGTATCGAGGAGACCCTCCGGATGACCGCCTACCGCACCGCCACCGCGGCCGCTGTCGCCGTGGCGGCTCCGCTCCTCCTCGCGACGTGGGCCGCGGGGCCCGCCCAGGCGCACGGCGCGCCGACGTCTCCGGTCAGCCGGGTGGTGGCGTGCTCGCCCGAGGGCGGGAGCCTGATCGCCACCGCGGCCTGCAAGGCGGCGATCGCCGCGAACGGCGCGCCTTTCACGGCCTGGGACAACCTCCGGGTGGCCGGCGTCAACGGCAGGGACCGGCAGGTGATCCCCGACGGGAAGCTGTGCAGCGGGGGTCTGTCCGCGTACAAGGGCCTCGACCTCGCCCGCGCGGACTGGCCGTCGACCCGGCTGACCCCGGGTGCGGGCTTCACCCTCACCTACAGCTCGACCATTGCGCACACCGGGACCTTCAAGCTGTATCTGACCAAGGCGGGTTACGACCCGACGAAGCCCCTGACGTGGTCCGACCTGCCCGCGAAGCCGTTCGCCACCGCCACAGACCCGGCTTTGGTCGACGGCGCCTACCGCATCAAGGCCACGCTGCCGTCCGACCGGACCGGCCGCCAGATGCTCTACACGATCTGGCAGAACTCGAGCACGACGGATACGTACTACTCGTGCTCGGACGTGGTCCTCGCGGGCGGACGCGAGGCGTCGACGCCGACCGGTAACGCGCAGAAGAACACGCACAAGCCGACGGCACCGGCGAGGCAGGAGCCCGCTCCCACGCGGACGACCACCTCGCCGTCACCGACGACCAAATCGCCGACCCTGGTGACCACTTCACCGGCTCAGGAGTCCGGGCCGGACCACCTGACGCCCGCCGCCGACAGCACATCGGGCGGCAGCAGCGCCGCGCTCCCCCTGATCGCCGGGGGAACGGCGGCGCTCCTGCTCACGGCGGGCGTCGCCGTCACCCTCCGGCGCCGCCGCTGAGCGGTCAGTTCACGAAGACCGCGGGGCTCCCGGACTGGCTGGTGTCCGAGACGGGCGCGTACTTGGCGGTGAAGTAGCCATTGCTGAAGCACAGGGACGAGCCCGAGTACTTGGTGAACTGCTGGTTGGTGAAGGCGATGCTGTTGTCGGTGTTGCTCGCCGTCCCGGACAGGCTCGCCGCCCGGTAGACGCAGGTGAGGGTGCCCAGCAAGGTGCGCAGCTTGACCGTCGTCTGGATGGTGGAGTCGGCGCCCGGGGTGACGGTGACCGTGCCGTCGGAGCCCACCGTGGTGGTGTACGGCAGGTTGTCGACCGTGATGCCGGTGACGCCGAGCACGCCGACGACGTTGCTGGTGCACGTACCGCTGTCGAAGGTGTGCCCGGTGAGCGGTCCGGATTCCGGCAGTGGCGGGCGCGCCGTCCCTTCTGGGGCGGGCTGCTGCTCGCCCTGGCCGGGGCGGAGATCCTGCTCACCGAGAAGGCGTCCCTGAAGGTCGTCCTGCACATCGGCATGCAGGGCCTGGCGGGCTATCTGCTGCCCACCCTGATGCTGCTGTGCGGGCTGCTGATCCTCTTCAACCCGACGCAGCGCCTCTTCTACTCCCTCCTCGGCATCCTGCTCTCCCTCGGCACCTGGCTCACCTCCAACCTCGGCGGCTTCCTCGTCGGCCTCCTCCTCGGAGCCATCGGCAGCTGTCTCACCTTCGGCTGGCTCCCGGACCAGGAACCACGCCGACGTCTGCCGCGCCGCCGTCGCGAGCGAGGTGCGGCGATCGAGTCGTAGGTCCTGTCGTCACATTCGCGGGGCGGACGGGAATTGACGACCCGGGCCCAGCGGGACGGTCGTCACGTTCCCGCCCGCTCGTGGTCGACTTTCGGGCACATGCGCGGAAGTTGCCCTCGTAACGGCATGTGGCCTCGCTGCGCCACATGACCACCGCGTAGCGTGGCGAGTCGTATCGGCGTTCGAGTGCCAGGGAGGCTCCCGATGGAAGACCCGACCCCCTTAGTGATAGACGCGAGCGGCCGCGACATTCACGCGGAAGCCGCCCGTATCCGCGAGCACGGGCCGGTGACGCTGGTGGCGCTTCCCGGGGGCGTGGAGGCCTGGGCGGTCAGCAGTCCCGATCTGCTCAAGCGACTGCTCACCGATCCGCGGGTGTCCAAGGACGCCCGGCAGCACTGGCCCCGATTCGCGGCCGGGGAGATCACGCCTCAGTGGCCGCTGTTCACCTGGGTCGCCGTGCAGAACATGTTCACCGCGTACGGCGGGGACCACAAACGGCTGCGCATTCTGGTCTCCAGGGCGTTCACCGCCCGCCGAACGGCCGCGCTCCAGCCGCGTATCGAGGAGATCACCAAGCAGCTCCTCGACCGGATCGAGGAGGCCGGACGGGACTCCCGGGTCGTCGATCTGCGCGAGGAACTCTGCTATCCGCTGCCGATCCAGGTGATCAGCGAGCTGTTCGGCCTGCCCGAGGAGCGCGGAACGGAGCTGCGGCGGCTGGTGGACCGTATGTTCGACACCTCCGCCGAGCCGGGCGAGATGACCGCCGCCTATGAGCGGTTGTATGTCGTACTGGCCGAACTCGTCGCCGCCAAGCGGGAGTTGCCCGGCGACGATCTGACCTCCGGTCTCATCGCGGCCGGCGACGAGGAGGGCGGCACCCGGCTGAGCGAGCAGGAGCTGCTCGACACGCTGGTGCTCATGGTCAGCGCCGGTCACGAGACCACCGTCAACCTCATCGACAACGCCATCCATGCCCTGCTCACCCATCCCGAGCAGCACGCGCACGTGCGTGCCGGCCGCGCCAGCTGGGACGACGTGGTCGAGGAGACGTTGCGGGTGGACGCGCCGGTCGCGAGTCTGCCCCTGCGGTACGCCGTGGAGGACCTCGACATCGGCGAACTCGGCGGTCCCCGGGGCACGGTGATCGGCAAGGGCGACGCGATCCTCGCCGCGTACGCCGCCGCCGGGCGCGACCCCGAGCGCCACGGGAAGGACGCCGACCGCTTCGACGTCACCCGCGCCGACAAGGAACACCTCGCCTTCGGCCACGGCGTGCACCACTGCCTGGGCGCCCCGCTGGGTCGCCTGGAGGCCCGGATCGCGCTCCCGGCGCTCTTCGACCGGTTCCCCGGCCTCCAACTCGCCGTCCCTCAGGAGGGGTTGCGGCCAGTGGACTCCTTCATCTCCAACGGCCACCGCTCCCTGCCCGCCCGGATCGCCGGACGCTGAGCGCGCACGTGCGTGCCGGCCACGCGGGCTGTGCCCGTCCTGCGGTTGATCAACTACCGACGCGAGTTACCAACCTCTTGGCCGAGTACACCTAGGCGCAGGACGGGCACAGTCCGCGGTAGGTGACCTCGACCTCGGACACCGTGAAGCCGAAGCGTTCGTCCGCCGGGAGGTCGGCCAGTGGATTGCCGGTCGGGTGGACATCGCGGACGGTGCCGCAGCGGGAGCAGACCAGGTGCTGGTGCGGGTGGTGTGCGTTGGGGTCGTAGCGCTTGGCGCGGCCGTCGGTGGAGACCTCGATGACCTCACCGAGGGAGACCAGCTCGCCCAAGGCGTTGTAGACGGTCGCCCGGGAGATCTCGGGCAGCCGCTGTGCCGCGCGGGCGTGCACCTCGTCGGCCGTGAGATGCACGTGGTCGCCGTCGAGGACCTCCGCAACGACACGCCGCTGGGAGGTCATCCGCCAGCCACGCCCTCGCAGTCGCTCCAGCAGGTCACTCATATCGGTTCACCTATTCAGGTTCGGTGGGATACCCGGAGTTTACCGGTGGACGTCCGGGTTCCGATTGGATATGGGCATGGCACGCTTCTTGACTTGGACTCTGTCCATCGTAGGATCGGTTCCGGCGATAGCCAAGGGACAGGAAGACTCCAGTACGGGATGAGACAGAGACGTGACGGGACCACCGCCGACGAGCTGCGCGGTGTCGGCCGGCGGATGACGGCCGCCCGCGTCGCGCTGTTCGAGGCCCGGGACGGTGACACGCGCTCCCTGCGACGGGACTCGTACGCCGTGCTCGAACCGGCCGGCAGCCTGCCCCGACCACGGCTTCTCGATCGACGAGGCCGAGGTCATCCACTGGACTCTGTGCGCCCACTGTTCCACCGCCCGCAGTTCCTGAGCACCGTGATCCGCCCCGTCCGGAAGGATTCCCATGTCTGAGAACCATGATGCGATCGTCGTAGACGCGAAAACGGAGGGCGGAGGTGGCTGCCCCGTCGCGCACGGCCGCGCCCCGCACCCGACGCAGGGCGGCGGAAACCGCCAGTGGTGGCCGGAGCGGCTCAACGTGAAGATCCTCGCCAAGAACCCGGCGGTGGCCAACCCGCTCGGCGAGGACTTCGACTACGCCGAGGCGTTCAAGACCCTCGACCTCCCGGCCGTGAAGCAGGACATCGCGGAGGTGCTGACGACCTCGCAGGACTGGTGGCCGGCGGACTTCGGCCACTACGGCCCGTTCATGATCCGGATGGCGTGGCACAGCGCGGGCACGTACCGGATCAGCGACGGCCGCGGCGGCGCCGGGGCCGGACAGCAGCGTTTCGCCCCCCTCAACAGCTGGCCGGACAACGGCAACCTCGACAAGGCCCGCCGCCTGCTGTGGCCGGTCAAGAAGAAGTACGGCAAGAGCCTCTCGTGGGCCGACCTGATGATCCTCACCGGCAACGTCGCCCTGGAGCAGATGGGCTTCGAGACCTTCGGCTTCGGCGGCGGTCGTGCGGACGTCTGGGAGCCCGACGAGGACGTCTACTGGGGTCCCGAGACCACCTGGCTCGGCGACGAGCGCTACACCGGCGACCGTGAGCTGGAGAACCCCCTCGGCGCGGTCCAGATGGGCCTCATCTACGTCAACCCGGAGGGCCCGAACGGCAACCCGGACCCGATCGCCGCGGCCCGCGACATCCGCGAGACGTTCCGCCGGATGGCGATGAACGACGAGGAGACCGTCGCCCTGATCGCCGGCGGTCACACCTTCGGCAAGACCCACGGCGCCGGCCCGGCGGAAAGCGTCGGCGCCGACCCGGAGGCCGCCTCGATCGAGGAGCAGGGCCTCGGCTGGAAGAACTCCTTCGGCACCGGCAAGGGTGGCGACGCGATCACCAGCGGTCTCGAGGGCATCTGGACGAACACCCCGATCACCTGGGACAACAGCTTCTTCGAGATCCTGTTCGGCTACGAGTGGGAGCTGTACCAGAGCCCCGCCGGCGCCAACCAGTGGCGGCCGAAGGACGGCGCCGGGGCGGGCACCGTGCCCGACGCCCACGACGCGTCGAAGAGCCACGCCCCGACGATGCTGACGACCGACCTCTCGCTCCGGTTCGACCCGGCCTACGAGCAGATCTCGCGGCGCTTCTTCGAGAACCCCGCCGAGTTCGCGGACGCGTTCGCCCGCGCGTGGTTCAAGCTGACCCACCGCGACATGGGTCCGATCGTGCGCTACCTCGGCCCGGAGGTCCCCAGCGAGACGCTGCTGTGGCAGGACCCCCTGCCCGCGCTGACGCACGAGCTCATCGACGCCGCGGACATCGCCTCCCTCAAGGAGCAGGTCCTCGCCTCGGACCTGTCGGTGTCCCAGCTCGTGTCCACCGCGTGGGCGTCGGCCTCGTCCTTCCGCGGCAGCGACAAGCGCGGCGGCGCCAACGGCGCGCGCATCCGCCTCCAGCCGCAGAGCGGCTGGGAGGTCAACGAGCCCGACCAGCTCGCGACGGTGCTGCGCACCCTCGAGGGGATCCAGGAGTCCTTCAACGCCGCCCAGACCGGCGGCAAGCGGGTCTCGCTCGCCGACCTGATCGTGCTCGCCGGCGCTGCCGGCGTCGAGCGGGCGGCCAAGGACGCCGGGTTCGACGTCGAGGTCCCCTTCACGCCGGGGCGGGTGGACGCGTCGCAGGAGCAGACCGACGTGGAGTCGTTCGCCGCGCTGGAGCCGACCGCCGACGGGTTCCGCAACTACCTCGGGAAGGGCAACCGGCTGCCGGCCGAGTACCTGCTGCTCGACAAGGCGAACCTGCTGACCCTGAGCGCCCCCGAGCTGACGGTCCTCGTCGGTGGCCTGCGCGTCCTGGGCGCGAACTACCAGCAGTCGCAGCTCGGCGTCCTCACCACGACCCCCGGGTCGCTGACCAACGACTTCTTCGTCAACCTGCTCGACCTGGGCACGACGTGGAAGGCGACGTCCGAGGACGCGAACACCTTCGAGGGCCGCGACGCCGCCACGGGCGAGGTCAAGTGGGCCGGCAGCCGTGCCGACCTCGTCTTCGGGTCGAACTCCGAGCTGCGCGCGCTCGCGGAGGTCTACGCCGGCGATGACGCGAAGGAGAAGTTCGTGAACGACTTCGTCGCGGCGTGGGTCAAGGTGTCGAACCTCGACCGGTTCGACCTCGTCTGATCAGTCTGACGAGCTCTGATCAGTCTGACGAGTCTGTTCACGACGTCCAGGTCGGCCCGCGGCGGCCGGCCTGGACGTTCGTGCTCCGGACCCTGGTAGGTCCAAGGCGGTGTCCGCTGCCGCCGTGCGCTTCAGCCCTGTCCGTTCCTGGCTTGATGTGGCTGCCCGACCGGATCATCCTTGTACACATGGTGATATTGCCGGGCGACGCGGGGCGCGCGACCCCGGCCGGCGACGCCATGGCGGTGGTCGACGCACACGGGGTCGTCACGGGCTGGAGCGAAGGCGCTCGTCTGCTGACCGGATGTCCCGCCGAGGAGATCACCGGACGGCCCCTGTCCGAACTGGTGGACGGCGACTTCGACGCGGCATGGCGGGACCTGCGGACGAGCGGCGGCGCGGCGGTGGCCGTACGACGTCGGGACGGGAAGCTGACGGAGCTGGCCCTGCGGGCGTGCCCGCTGCGGGGCGCCACGGGAGAACCGCGGGCATACGTGATCATGGTGGCGCCGGGCGACGAGAGCCGTGCGCTGGGAGAGCTGGCGTTCCGGCAGTCGTCGATGTCGATGTCGGTCTTCGACACCGAGCAGCGGTATCTGCGGATGAACGACACGGCGTGCCGGATCATGGGCCGGCCGGAGGCGGAGTTCCTGGGCCGGTTCTATCCCGACACCGTGGAGAACGCGGAGCACAGCCGCGGCTTGCTGCACCATCTGCGCAAGGTCGTCGAGAGCGGCCGGCCCCTCCACTACGAGAGCTGGACCCGCGCGCCCTCCGGGATGCGGACGCACGCCTGGAACACCGAGATGTGGCCGCTGCGGGACCCCTCGGGACAGCTCCTCGGGGTCGCGCTGGCCGCGTTCGACAGCAGCGAGCAGCACTGGGCCAGACAGCGGCTCGCACTGCTGAACCAGGCCGCCGCCGGCATCGGTACGAAGCTGGACGTGATCCACACCGCGCGGGAGCTGGCGGATCTGGTGGCGCCCCGGCTCGCGGACTTCGTCAGCGTGGACCTGTTGGATTCGGTGCTCAAGGGCGAGGAGCCCGCCGTCGGCGCGATGGGCGCCGACCTGGAGCTGCGCCGCGTCGCCCATTCCTCGCGCAGCGCCGGAGTGCCCGAGGCGGCGATCGACCTGGGCGCCGCCGACGTCTATCCGCCCGCCTCACCACCGGCCCGCGCGCTGGCAACCGGCAGCGTGGTGCTCACCAGGACCGGCGAGGGTGTCCTCGACACCTGGCTAGGGCTCCACGACGACCGGTCCGCCAAGCTGCGGGAGAACGTCGGCAGCGACTTCTCGCTGATGGCCGTACCGCTGGTGGCGCGCGGTACGCCCCTCGGGGTGGCGGTCGTCGTACGACTGCTCACCCCGCAGAGCCCCGACCCCTTCGACCAGAACGACGTGTCACTGGCGGAGGAACTGGCCAGCCGCGCGGCCGTCTGCGTGGACAACGCCCGCCGCTACACCCGGGAGCGCACCACTGCGGAGGCGCTGCAGCGCAGTCTGCTGCCCCAGGTGATGGCGGGTGAGGCCGCGGTCGAGATCGCCTCCCGCTACCTTCCGGCGCTGTCCCGGGCGGGCGTGGGCGGCGACTGGTTCGACGTGATCCCGTTGTCCGGCACGCGGGTGGCGCTCGTCGTCGGAGACGTCGTCGGACACGGCATCCACGCCTCCGTCACGATGGGACGACTGCGTACGGCGGTGTGGACGCTGGCCGATGTCGACCTGCCCCCGGACGAGTTGCTCACGCACCTGGACGATCTGGTCGGGCACTTGGCGGCCGACGAGAGCGGGGTGGGCGGCGAGATCGGCGCCACCTGTCTGTACGCGGTGTACGACCCGGTCTCCCGCCACTGCACGATCGCCTCCGCGGGGCACCCGCCACCGGCCGTGCTCTTCCCGGACGGAAGGGTCGAGGTCGTCGGGGTGAGCGCGGGGCCGATGCTCGGGGTCGGCGGCCTCCCGTTCGAGTCCACCGAGCTGGACGCGCCGGAAGGCGCCGTACTCGCCCTGTACACGGACGGTCTCGTCGAGGCCCGCGACCTGGACGTCGACGCGGGCACCGCCGCCCTGTGCACCGCCCTCGCGGCCCCGGCCGGGAATCTCGAGGACGCCTGCGACAACGTGCTCAAGGCCCTGCTCCCGGAGCGCCCCGCCGACGACGTGGCGCTGCTGCTGGCGCGCACCCGCGCCCTGGACACCGAGCAGGTGGCCGTCTGGGACCTGCCGGCCGATCCGGCGGTGGTGGCCACGGCCCGGCAGTACGCCACCGAGCGGCTCACCGACTGGGGTCTGGACGAGGCCGCCTTCGTCACCGAACTCGTCGTCAGCGAACTGGTCACCAACGCCATCCGCTACGGCGGCTCGCCCATCCAGCTCCGGCTCATCCGCGACCGCGCCCTCATCTGCGAAGTCTCCGACGCCAGCAGCACCTCGCCCCACCTGCGCCGGGCCCGCACCCACGACGAGGGCGGCCGCGGCCTCCTTCTCGTCGCCCAGCTCACCGACCGCTGGGGCACCCGCCCGACCGGCACCGGCAAAACCATCTGGGCGGAGCAGGCGCTCCCGGTCTAGTCGCGATACCGTCGGACGGACGCCGTCCGGAACGATCACAGCGGAGAGCGCCGAGTGCCGGTGAGCCGATGCGTACGAGCAGGAGGGGCCCTTGGGCACCTGCTGCTGGTCGTGGTGCTCGCGCTGGGGGTGTTCGTGATGCACACCCTGGGGCACCCCGATGGGTCGACCGGCAGTCACGGTATGGGCAACGCGTCCCACAGCCGCATGGAGGCCGCGGCGGCGCCGGAGCAGAGCCACGCGGCGGATCGTACGCACACGGCGTCCCCGCACGAGCCCGCCATGGCGATGGACATGCTGTCGCTGTGCATGGCGGTGCTGCTCGGCGCGTGGGTGCTCGCCGCGCTGCTGAGATCGGCGCTCGCCCGCCGTCCCGACTGGCTGGCGGATCTCCTCCGGGACGCCCCGGTCGTGCTGCGGCCCAACCCACCGCCTCGCGGCCCCGATCTCACCCAGTTGTCGGTCCTGCGGCTGTAGGCCGAACCGCCCTCGTGGGCGCGCGTCTCATGCGCTCCCACGACGACGCGTACGCCGAAAACAGCCAAAGAACTGACATACGAGGTGAATTGACGATGACCGCCTTCACGCGCGCCCCGCGCCGCCGGCCTGCCCGCCACCGCATCACGGCCATGGGCCTGGTGGCAGCCGGAGCCCTGCTGATCTCCGCCTGCGGCAGCGACCACGACGGCGCCAACCCCATGGGCCACGGCGGCGGCGCGAGCACGGCGACCGCGACCGCCCGGGCCGGGGACTTCAACGACGCGGACGTCACGTTCGCGCAGGCGATGATCCCCCACCACGAGCAGGCGGTGGCGATGGCCCAGCTGGCCGACGGCCGCGCCTCCGACGCGGAGATCAAGGACATCGCCGCGAAGATCGAGAAGGCCCAGGACCCCGAGATCAAGACGATGACGGGGTGGCTCAACTCCTGGGGCCGGCCGACCGGCATGCCGTCCATGGCGGGCATGGACCACTCCGGCACGGACGGCATGATGTCCGACAAGGACATGACGGAACTCAAGGCCATGAAGGGCACCGAGTTCGACAAGACGTTCGCCCAGATGATGATCGACCACCACAACGGCGCGATCAGCATGGCCGGGACCGAGCGCAAGAGCGGCCGGAACACCGACGCCAAGAAGATGGCCGACGCCATCGTCACGGGCCAGTCCGCCGAGGTGAAGCAGCTCAAGGGCATCCTCGACCGGCTGTGATCCCCGGCTCGCGCTGACCGCCCGGGCTTCCCTGCCGACGCCGGGAAGCCCGGGCGGTCAGCCCCCAACTGCCGTTTCCCGGCGCTTCCTTGGGGCCCGGCGTGACCCGGCTGTGGGACCCCGGGTATCGCGGCGCTGGCGGGCGCGGGCGGCGTGATGCTGTACCGGGCGTTGCACGAGGGGTCGGCGGCGATCTGAGCCTGGATCCTGCCGGCGGCGATCGCGGTCGGCGCCGGCTGGGCGATCGTCCTGCTCCAGCGAGTCTCGGGCTCGGGGACGCTCTACACCGTCGCCGAGATCGTGGTCGGCGTCTCGGGCGCCGCCTCGGTGCTCGGTCTGCTCGCCGGACGGTTCCTGAAGCGGCACCGGCTGCTGGGCTTCGCGGCCCTCGCGGCGATCGTCGCCCTGCTGGCCGGCCCGACCGCGTACTCGCTCTCCGCGGCCACCGGCTCGTCCAGCAACGGCACCAACCCGACGGCCGGACCGAACACCGGCGGCGGCATGGGCAGCGGCGCGGGCGGCAAGGGAACCCTGCGCGGCGAGGCACCCACCCGCACCGGCGACACGGCCATGGGCGAGCCCCCGAGCGGTGACGGCTCGTCGTCCACGGCCGAGTCGGGCAGTCGGCCGAGCGACGGTCAGGCGGGCGGCGGCGGACAGACGGGCGGCGGCAGCCAGGTCACTTCCGACATGATCACGTATCTGAAGAAGCACCAGGACGGCGCCACTTGGCTGGTGGCGGTGGCCACCGACCAGACCGCCTCGTCGATCATCCTGGAGTCCGGCGAGCCCGTCATCTCCATGGGCGGCTGGTCCGGCAGCGACAACGCCATGACCCTCGCCAGGCTCAAGAGCCTGGTGCAGTCCGGCAAGCTGTACTGCATCGTGATCAGCAGCACCGGCGGCCAGGGCACCAACTCCGAGATCGCCACCTGGGTCGCCGAGCACGGCACCGCGGTCAAGTCATCGGCGTACGGCTCGAGTTCGTCGTCGTCCTCGTCCGCTACGTCCTCGTCGAGCAACGGCGGCCTGTACCGCCTGGACGCCTCCGACGTCAGCTGACCCACCGACCGTCCCCGACAGGGCGGGCCGCCGGGACATCCCCCACCGGCGGCCCGCCCGCCCGCCGTCTCGCGGCCTCCGGCTCCGGATCGATCGTCTTCAGGTCTTACGGACCCGTGACGTCAAGGGCGCGGTGCTGCCGTGCGGTGGGCTCGTGGTCCTAGCGTTTCGACCATGCGAGTACTGGTCACCGGCGGAGCCGGGTTCATCGGGTCCCATGTCGTCGAGGCGCTGCGCGGGCGAGGTCACGAGGCGGTGGTGTTCGACCTGCGTGACGGCCTGGACGTGCGCGACGCCGAGGCGGTCGCGGCCGCCCTGCCGGGCGTGGACGCCGTCTGTCATCAGGCGGCGATGGTGGGCCTGGGGACGGGGTTCGGCGACGCGGTGGAATACGTGTCGCGCAACGACCTCGGAACGGCGGTGCTGCTCGCGGCGATGGCCGACGCGGGGGTACGGCGGCTGGTGCTCGCCGGGTCGATGGTGGTGTACGGGGAGGGGCGGTACGCGTGCGAGTGGCACGGGGTGGTGCGGCCGGGGCCGCGGGCCGTGGCCGATCTGGACGCGGGGCGTTTCGAGCCCCGGTGCCCCCGCTGCGGTGAGGAACTGACGCCTGGACTGGTCGGCGAGGACGCTCCCGTCGATCCCCGGAACGTGTATGCGACGACCAAGCTGGCCCAGGAGCATCTGGCGGCGGCGTGGGCCCGGTCGACCGGCGGGTGGGCCGTGTCGCTGCGCTATCACAACGTCTACGGACCGGGGATGCCGCGCGACACCCCGTACGCCGGTGTCGCGTCCTTCTTCCGGTCCGCGCTCGCCCGGGGCGAGGCCCCGCGCGTCTTCGAGGACGGCGGGCAGCGGCGGGACTTCGTGCACGTGCGGGATGTCGCGGCGGCCAACGTGGCCGCGCTGGAGGCCGAGCCGCGAGCGGGCGCGTCGAGGGCCTACAACACCGGCAGCGGGGAGCCGCACACCGTCGAAGAGATGGCGCGGGCACTGGCCGTCGCGTACGGCGGGCCCGAGCCCGTGGTGACCGGGGAGTACCGCCTGGGGGACGTACGCCACATCACGGCCGACTCGTCCCGGCTGCGGGCCGAGCTGGGCTGGAAGCCCGAGGTCGGATTCGCGCAGGGAATGCGGGAGTTCGCCTCGGCGGGACTGCGCGGGGCGTGACGACCGGCGTCCCACTCAAGAAACGTCACGCCTCAGCCATGGGCAGTCTGACCTCGAAGCGGCAGCCGCCGGGGACGTTGTGTACGGCGGCCTGGCCCTGGTGGGCCTCCACGATGCCCCGGACGATCGCGAGGCCCAGGCCCGCCCCAGCGGGCGGTGTGCGGGCGTGGCTGCCGCGCCAGCCGGTGTCGAAGACGCGCGGCAGGTCCTCCTCCGGGATGCCGCCGCAGCCGTCGGTGACGGACAGGACGACACCGTCCGGCGAACGTTCGGCCGCCACCGCGACGGTGCCGTCGGCGGGCGTGCGGCGGATCGCGTTGATGAGCAGGTTGCCCAGGACGCGGCTCATCTCCTTCCCGTCGACCTCGACCGGGACCTGCTCGATCCGGTCGCCGACCAGCCGCACCCCGCACGAGCGGGCCAGCGGGTCCGCGCCCGCGAGGGCGTCGCCGACCAGGTCGTATACGGAGATGCGGGACGGGGACAGGGCGAGCGTCCCGGCGTGGATGCGGGAGAGTTCGAAGAGGTCGCCGACCATGTCGTTGAGGCGTTCCACCTCGGTGCGCATCTGGCGGAGGTAGCGGTCGGGGTCGGCGGCCACTCCGTCCTCGAGGGCTTCGGACATCGCCCTGAGCCCCGCGAGCGGGGTGCGCAGGTCGTGGGAGATCCACGCGACGAGCTCACGGCGCGAGGTCTCCAGGGCGCGTTCACGGTCGCGGGACTCGGCGAGCTTGGCGCTGGTTGCCGCCAACTCCCGGCTCAGCGCTGTGAGTTCCGCGGTTGACGGGCCGTCGGGGGCCGCGAAGGCGCCGCCGTCGCCGAAGGAGCGGGCGGCGAGGGTGAGGGCTCGGCTGCGGGCCACGACCCAGCGGCCAAGCAGCAGGGCGGTCGCGAGGGAGACGACCGCCGCCATGGCGACGACGGTCGTGACGACGGACAGGTCGTGCGAGGACAGGAACATCGCCCACGCCACGGCCAGCGTCCCCGCGAGCATCGCGGTCACGGCCACGGCGGCGACCACGGCGAGGGACGCGGTCAGCGATCTGCGCCGGATCAGCCACAGGGCGCCCGCGCCGAGCAGCCCGGCCGCCGCGGCGCCGAGGAAGGCGAAGAGGGCGATGAGCAGCATGTCACGCATGGTCAGACCGTCCCTCGGGAGTCTCGGAAGTCCCTGCGGGCGTGGCATCGAAGCGATAGCCGACACCCCACACCGTGTGGATCAGCCGCGGCCTCGCCGGATCGTCCTCGACCTTTCCCCGGAGCCGGCGCACATGGACCGTGACCGTCGACAGGTCCCCGAAGTCCCAGCCCCAGACCTCGCGCATCAGGTCCTCGCGGCTGAACGCGCGCCCGGGATGCCGAAGGAAGAAGGCGAGGAGGTCGAACTCGCGGACGGTGAGGGCGAGTTCGGTGCCGTTCTTGGTGGCACGTCGGGCGGCGGGGTCGACGGCGAGCCCGGCCGCGTGCAGGGGCTGCGCGGCGGCGGAAGGACGCGTGCGGCGCAGTACGGACTCCACGCGCAGGACCAGCTCCCTCGGGCTGAACGGCTTCGTGACGTAGTCGTCGGCCCCCACCTCAAGGCCCAGGATCCGGTCGTCCTCGTCGCCCCGCGCGGTGAGCATGATGACCGGCACGGGTCCGTGTCCGCGCATCCGGCGGCACACCTCCAGGCCGTCCATGCCCGGCAGCATCAGGTCCAGCACCACCAGGTCCGGCCAGTGCGCGGCGGCCCGGGCGAGCGCGGCGGGGCCGTCGGCCGCCCGGTCCACGACGTACCCCGCGCGGTCGAGATAGCCGGAGACGACCTCGGCCACGGTCGGATCGTCGTCCACGACGAGAACGCGCGTCGTGTCCGCGTACTCGCTCGGGGCGGGTCCGGCACCTGGGGATTCGTACGGCTGCTGCATGCCGTCCAGCCTCCCACCGGCCCGTCCCGCGTGCCGCCCGCCCACCCCGACGTCCGCGTTTCGTAAGGAGCCGGAGTCCGAAATGCCCGTTTCACGTTCGTAGGGTGAAAGCCGTGACGACCTCTCCCGCAAAGGACCCGTCGGTCGACGTGGTCCTCCCCTGTCTGAACGAGGCCGAGGCCCTGCCCTGGGTGCTCGCCCGCATCCCGTCCGGCTGGCGCCCGCTGGTCGTGGACAACGGCTCCACGGACGGTTCGGCGGAGCTGGCCCATGACCTCGGCGCACACGTGGTGCGCGAGGCGCGCCGCGGGTTCGGGGCGGCCTGCCATGCCGGACTGCTGGCCGCCACCGCGGACATCGTGTGCTTCTGCGACTGCGACGCCTCGCTCGATCCGTCCCTGCTCGCCCCCTTCGTCCGCGAGGTACGGGACGGCGAGGCCGACCTCGTACTCGGGCGGCGCCGGCCGCTGGGCCGGGGCGCCTGGCCCGCGCATGCCCGGGCGGGCAATCTCGCGCTCGCGCGGATGCTGCGCCGCCGCACGGGGCTGCGTCTGCACGACCTCGGCCCGCTGCGCGCGGCCCGTCGCGAACCGCTGCTCGCCCTCGGCCTCACCGACCGCCGCAGCGGCTATCCGCTCCAGATGGTCGTCCGCGCCGCCGACGCCGGCTGGCGCGTCGCCGAGCACGACGTGCCCTACCTGCCGCGCACCGGCACCTCGAAGGTCACCGGCACCTGGCGCGGTACCTGGCAGGCGGTACGGGACATGCGCCGCGTGCTGGCCGAACCGCCCGCCGCCGACCGCGCCACCGCCTCTTCGCAGGGAGGAACCGCCCAGTGACGACTCTCCTCGTCATCGCCAAGGAGCCCCGGCCGGGTCGGGTGAAGACACGGCTCACGCCGCCGTTCACGCCCCGGGAAGCGGCGTCGCTCGCCGAGGCGGCCCTCGTGGACACCCTGCGTACGGTGGCGGCGGCGCCCGCGCGGCGCCGGGTTTTGGTGCTCGAGGGAGCACCGGGCCCCTGGCTGCCGCCCGGCTTCGACGTCGTACCGCAGTGCGCGGGAGGTCTGGACGAGCGGCTGGCCGCCGCCTTCGCGGGGTGTGAGGGGCCCGCGCTGCTCATCGGCATGGACACGCCCCAGGTGACGCGTGAACACCTCACCGTGGACTTCTCCGCCTGCGACGCGTACTTCGGGCCGGCCGAGGACGGTGGCTTCTGGGCTCTGGGGCTCGCCGTGCCCGATCCCGAGCTGTTGCGCGGCGTACCGATGTCGACGCCCACGACGGGTGCCGTGCAGCGCGCGCGGCTCGTCGCCGCCGGGCTGCGCGTACGCGATCTGCCGCGCCTGCGGGACGTCGACACGGCCCGTGACGCGGAGTCGGTCGCCAGGGCCGCGCCCGGCAGCCGCTTCGCCGCGCAGCTGGACCGCCTCCGGACGGCCACCGGCCGATGAGCACCGCACGCGAGCTGACGCCGGCGGGGATGAGCCACCCGGGCCTCACCGCCTCGGACGGCACCCGACGCGAGCCGGCGGGCCCGGCAGTCACCGGCCCGGACCACTCTGCCGCACGCCGGCCGACGCCCCCGGAAGTCACCGGCCCGGGCCGTGCGGGCGAAGGCGCCCCGGTGTCCTGGTCCGCCGACCCCTACTCCGACGCCCTCGTCATGGGCAGGGGTCCGCTCTTCCTGCGCCGGACCGACGGCTGGTTGCTGCCCCTGGAGGTGGAGCGCTGGTGCGCGCGCGCCGACGCCGTGGACTTGAAGGTGCTGGGGCACTGCGAGGGGGCGGTGCTCGATGTGGGGTGCGGGCCCGGGCGGCTCGTCGCCGAGCTGGCCGCCCAGGGGCGCGCCGCGCTCGGAATCGACGTCAGCGAGGCCGCGGTCGCCCACACCGTGCGGCTCGGCGGGCACGCGCTGCGCCGGTCCGTCTTCGAGCCGCTGCCCGGTGAGGGCCGCTGGGACAGCGCCCTGCTCATCGACGGCAACATCGGCATCGGCGGCGACCCGGCCGCGCTCCTGCGAAGGATGTCCCAACTCCTCGCGCGCGGCGGCCTGTTGATCGCTGAGACCGTGCCGGACGTGGACGTCGACGAACGCGTCAGCGTCCATGTCGTGGGCGTCACCGACGCCCACGACGCCGCCGGCCCCGCCTTCCCCTGGGCCCGCCTCGGCACCCCGGCCCTGCTGCGGCACGCGGCGCGGGCGGGCTGGCGCCCCGACGGTCAGTGGGCGACCGGCGGCCGCTCCTTCGTCGTCCTGCGCAACCGGCGCGCACGCAGCGACCGCAGCACGAGCAGCGCCGCCGAGCCCCCGAACAGCACCGCCGTGATCAGCAGCCAGCGGGACAGGAAGCCGTCGCCCGACAGGCCGGTGGCCGACCGGTAGTGGCCCGCCACCTGCCCGCTGATCAGCGGAAACCACACCAGCAGCAGGAGGCAGGAGAGCGCCGCCGGGACACGGACGTAGACCGTCCACTCCCGGCGGCCGGCATCGCCCAGCGCCCGCGTGAGAGCCCGGTCGGCACCCCCGTACAAGGGCACCAGCACCAGATCGTGCACCACCGCCGCGGCCACGAACCACACGGCCACCCCGAACCAGTCGCCCGCGAGCAGCCGCACCCCCGCGTATCCGGCGAGCGCGAAGGAGCAGCCGAGCAGCAGGATCTGCAGGGGGCTGCCGAGGTACTTCCCGTACGGGTGGCGCATCACAGGTCTCCGAACGTCATCCGGGCCACCCACTTGGTGTTGAGCACGCCGGGCGCCGCGGGGACGATGACGCGTGCCGGGTGGCCGTGGTCGGGGGTCAGGGGCTCGCCGTTGACATACAGGGCGAGCAGGGAGCGCGGGTCGCGCACCTGGTTGTCGCGCAGGGCCGCCCGGCGGAACGCCCCGTGCCGCTGGAGCGACTCCACCAGCACGTCCGGCGCCGCGCCGTTCTCGTACCCGACGAGCGCCGCCAGATCCCGCAGCCGCACCCCGCGCCACCACTGGTCGGAGGTCGACCAGCCCTCCACGCAGGCGATGGGCAGCGCGGCGCTGTACAGGGGGAGTCGCAGCAGTTCGCTCCGGCTGAGCCGGAGGGTCTGCCCGCGTCCCTCGACGACCAGCCGCCACGCCTCCTCGCTCGTCTCCGTCGCGCTGATCCCGCGCGACGCGGCCGTCTTGTTGATCTGGAATCCGGCGGGTCCTGAGCCCGGTTCCGGGCCGCCGTGCGGGGCCAGTACGGCGGTCTCCCGCAGCGGCCCGTCGAAGCTGTGCCCCACCGTCGTACCGAACAG
Source organism: Streptomyces sp. NPDC048415 (assembly GCF_040651675.1). NCBI lineage: Bacteria > Bacillati > Actinomycetota > Actinomycetes > Kitasatosporales > Streptomycetaceae > Streptomyces > Streptomyces sp. NPDC048415. The sequence goes on from NZ_JBEZKJ010000043.1 coordinate 43,749, forward strand.
GAGCAGTGAACCGCCGCCGACCAGCCCGAGGGCCCCGCGCCGCGAGACCGTGGGTTCGGCGGGGTCCGGCGACACCAACTCGCCTGTCTCTTCCCGCAGTTTGCGCACATTGCGGATGGCCGCCGGCACCCGCAGCACGGCGTGCGTCAGGAACGCGGCGAAGAACACCCAGGCCCCGTAGAAATGCAGCGGATAGAAGGAGCCGGGGAAGATGTAGTCGAGCTGGACGTTGAGCACACCCGTGATGAACTCGAACAACGCGCCCCCGACCAGCAGGAGCAGCGAGATCCGCTCCAGCGCGTGTGCGAATGACCGGGCGGGCGGCAGGGTGAACAGCTTCGGCACGACCGACCACAGCTTCGCCAGGAGTACGGGGATCAGCGCGACGCCGAGGGTGACGTGGACGCCCTGGGTGAGGCGGTACAGCCAGGTCGGGTCGGTCGGCCAGGAGAAGAGGTAGAAGCCGAGCAGGCCCTTGTCCGGGGTCATGTCGTTCACCGGTGACAGGTCCGGGTTGTACGCGGCGTACGACACCAGACCCGTCACGAACAGGACCGTGATCCCGCCGAGCAGCACCAGGCCCAGCACGGAGGTGAACCAGGGGCCGCGCAGCGGGCTGCGCCAGAACGCGGGGGATGAGGGAGACCGTGGCATGTCCCGACCGTAGGCCGGGGACACCCCCCGAATGGGTCCGCGAACCATGACGAAACTCTGACGTCCACCCTGGCGGCGGCCGTGCGGGACGTCTGTCGGCCTAGCGTGCCGGTGTGAACCGCGATCTTCTGCGTGACCTGTCAGCCGCCCTGGCCGCGGCGGCCCTCGTCACGGCGGCCGTCCTGGTCGGTACCGCCATCGAGCACCGCGACGGCACGCTGCATGTGAGCTGGCCGCCGCTGTACGCGCACTGGGAACCGCATATCGGCCCCGGCACCCCGGCCGCACTCGCGGTGGCCGTCGCCGTGGTCGCGTACGGTCCCGCCGTCGCCGCCCGGCTGCCCTGGCGCGCGCTGCTCGGTGCCGCCTGGAGCACGGCCATGGCGTGGACGTTCTCCCTGGCGCTGATCGACGGCTGGCAGCGGGGCGTGGCACGGCGCCTGACCACCCAGTACGAGTACCTGCAGGTCATCGACCCCGTCAACCGCTTCCACGACATTCCCGCCGCCCTGCGGGACTTCACCCACCACATCCTGATCCACTCCCCCGGCCACTGGCCCGCGCACGTCGCCGGGCATCCCCCCGCGGCCACCCTCACCTTCGTCCTCCTCGACCGGATCGGCCTGGGGGGCGGGGCGTGGGCGGGCGTCTGGTGCGTCACTGTCGGGGCGACGGCGGGGGTCGGGGTCCTCGTCACCGTGCGAACGCTCGCCGGGGAGGCCCTCGCCCGTCGCGCCGCGCCCTTCCTCGTCCTCGCGCCGGCCGCCGTGTGGATGGGCACCTCGGCGGACGGGTACTTCGCGGCGGTCGCCGCCTGGGCCGTAGCGCTGTTCGCCCTCGCGGTGACCGGACACCGGCCACGGGTGACGGGCCTCGCGTCCGGGCTCCTGTTCGGCCTCACCGCGTATCTGTCGTACGGGCTGACACTGATGGCGGTGATCGCGGCCGCCGTCCTGCTGCTGGGCTCCGGACGGCTGAGGCCTCTTCCCTATGTCATCGCCGGACTCGCCGTCGTACCGGCGGTGTTCACGCTGCTCGGCTTCAACTGGTGGGAGGCGTACCGCCTGCTGGTCACCCGCTACTACGAGGGAGCGGGCGGGGTACGGCCGTACGCCTACTGGGTGTGGGCGAACCTCGCGTGTACGGCGCTGATCGTGGGCCCGGCGACGGTGGCGGGCCTGCGCCGAGCCGGCGCGTCGCCCCTGCGCCCGGGTGTCCGCACCACCCTGCGCACGTCCACCCCCGAACCCCGGCTCGCCCTGCTCGTACTCGCCGCCCTGCTGGCCCTCCTCGCCGCCGACCTCTCCGGCATGAGCAAGGCCGAGACGGAGCGCATCTGGCTGCCGTTCGCGATGTGGCTGCTGCCGGCGTGCGCGTTCCTCCCCCGGCCGCGCGCCTGGCTCGCCGCCCAGGCCACCCTGGCCCTCCTCCTCAACCACCTGTTGCTGACGGGCTGGTGACCATTTCTCGCGGACCGACACCGAGAGATGGCCCTCGACCTTCGGCTCCCGGACACCGTGCGGTCACGCGGGGCGGGAAACCTCCCGGCGTCCCCTCTTGTCCCGCCCCGCGTTCGAAGGACGACGTGCGCCGTGTCCCAGATCCGGCTCGACGAGTTGCCGAAGCCGCGGCTCGCCCCGACTCATTCGCGCTCCGCGGCCGTCCATGTCCGCCGGGCGCTGACTCTGCTTCCCCTCCTGCTGATCGGCGCATGGGCCGCGGCCGACTGGCGCGCGGTGCACGACGGCGTGGCTCGGCTGGCCTCCGCGAACCCCTGGTGGCTGTTGACCGGCCTGGTGTTCACCTGCCTCGGCTGGGTCGCCGCCTCCTGCGTCCGGCAGGGCGCCCTGCCGGAAAGGCTGCCGCCGGGGCCGCTGCTCGCGTCACAGTTCGCCGCAGGCGCCGCGAACCACGTGCTTCCGGCGAGCATCGGCGCCCATGCCGTCACCCTGCGCTTCCTCCAGAGACGCGGCGTACCCCTGCCGCGGGCCACCGCCTCGCTCGCCCTGTACTCGCTGGTCAAGCCGCTCGCCAAGACGCTGGTGCTCCTCGTCTTCCTGGTGGCCTTCCCGGACATGCTGCCGCTCGGCCACCTCGTCCCGGACGAGTGGATGCTGCTCCTGGCCGCCGGGGGCGTGGTCCTCGGGCTCGCCACGGCGTTCCTGCTTCTGGCGTTCGTACGGCCGCTGCGCCGCCCGGCCTTCGGCCTTCTGCGCACCGCCGTGGTCGACGCGCGGCTCCTGCACACCCGGCCCAGCCGCGTCCTCGCCCTCTGGGGCGGGGCGGCCGCCACCCCCTTGCTCCAAGGAAGCGTGGTCACCTCGGTCGGGTTCTCACTCGGGCTGCCGCTGTCCTGGGCGCAGGTGGTTCTCGCGCTGCTCCTCGCCACCACCGCCGTCGGAGCGGTGCCCGCGCCGGGCGGCATCGGCCCGGTGGACGCGGCGCTGGTGTTCACCCTGGTCGCCTTCGGCGCACCGCTGAACCTCGGCGTGGCGACCGTCATCGGCTACCGCGTCCTGACCGTCTGGCTGCCCCTGCTACCGGGCGCGATCGTGCTGGCGGCCCTGGTACGCCGCGAGGTGCTGTGACCGTCGGGTGCGCCGCGCCGCGGACGCACCCGAGGGCACTTCTCGACCCGGAGTTGACGCTCGGCCTGCCCGCGCCGGCCACCGCGGCGACCGGCATCGACGCGCTCGTCCAGGGCATCGAGTCGCCGGCCTCGCGCGGTGCCAACCCGTTCTCCGTCGCGTAGGCCACCCAGGCGGTGACCATGGTCAGCCGCGCGCTGCCCGCCGCGTACCGGGACGGCTCGGACCTCGACGCCCGGGCCGAACTGATGATGGGTGCCCATCTGGCCGGCCAGGCCCTCACGCTTTCCGGCCTCGGCCTCGGCCACGGCATCGGTCACGCGCTCACCGCCACACCGGCACCCCGCACGGAGTGGCGCTCGCCGCCGTCCTGGAGGAGGTCATGGCGGTCAGCGCTCCGGCCGCCCAGGACGCGTACGAGCGGGTGGGACGCGCGATGCGGCTCGCCCCGCCCGCGGACGGCGACTGGGCAGGGGCCGCCGTCGAAGGCGTGCGGGCGCTCTCCGGGACGCTGGACATCAAGCGACCGCTGCGCGAACTGGGCACCGGCCGCGGAATGCGGCCGTCCATCGCCGCGGGCGCGGTGGCGGACGCGGTGACCCAAGAACTCGCCGCTGCCGCCGAGTGAGTCCGAGGTGCTGCGGATCCTCACTCGGACGTATTAGCGATTCGCCCGAGTGAGAGTTTCGAGTGAGAGTCCGAGGCGCAGCGCCTGGTGGCCCACCAGGCGCTGCGCCTTTTTCAGCGGGGGCAGGGGGCCATCGGCGCATCGACGCGCCGACGGTGCCGCACGGGGGACCAATTCCAGCCATGTCGATCCCAGATGCCGCAACTGCTGGAGATCGGGGGTGAGTTGCTGGAGGGCACCTCTAGAATCGGCGCAACATCACGGCGGCACATGGTCGTCCGGCGTCGAGAAAGACCGTGTCGAGCGCGAGCACGCCCAGTCTCGTCCCCTCGATGCGTAGCGTGAGCGAACGGGGGCTGTGGGGATGCCCGGTGCCGACATGGCGGGTGGGGCGCTGTTCGCCTTGCCGCTGGTCGTTCCGAGATCGACGGAGTACACGCGCCTCGACGTACCGCCCGAGGCGACGGCCGACGAGATCCGCGCGGCGGCGAACCGATGCGACGCCCGGCTCCGGGCGCGCGGTGCGAGCGAGCAGGAGATCGCCGCCGCACATGCCGTCAATCTTGAGAACGCCGAGGCCCGCGCCGCACACGACGCCCGGTATCCACCGCTCCCGCTGCTGCAGCTCGAGCCGACCTGGGAGCCGATCCTCGACGAGGACGCGAAGGCCGTCGGCCTGACCGTGCTGCGCAGGGAGATCGAGTCCTTCCTGACGGCCGCCGGTGAATGTGTTCACCGTCCCACGGACACCACCCGCACGGATTTCACCGGCGACTTCGCCCGCACTCACCTGCTCGACGGCTTCGCCGACGAGTGAACCCCGGAGGTCCCCCATGGAAGACGAGCTGCACCGGGTCGTCGGCATCGACCTCGGCACCACCTACTCGGCCGTCGCCGCTTATGCCCCCGACGACTTCGCCCCCAAGATCCTCGCCGACCCCGAACGCGAGGGAGCCGCCGCCGTGGCCACGCCCTCGATCCTACGGCTCGACCCCGACACCGGCACCCTCGTGGTCGGGCACGACGCCAAGGACGCCATCAGCGAAGGACCGGGCGCCGAGGGCACGCTGGTGGAGATCAAGCGCGAGATGGGAGCGGTGTTCACCCCGGAACTGCTCGACCACTTCGGCGCGCGGGGCGTCTACGAGGTGGACGACCCCGTGCGGGCGAGGCTCGGCGACGCATGGCTGCGCCCGCAGGAGATCAGCGCGCTGGTGCTGATGCGGATGAAGCGGATCGCCGAGCAGACGCTGGGCGGGGACATCCACGACGCGGTGGTCACCGTACCCGCCTACTTCATGGAGCGGCAGAAGAAGGCCACCGAGGAGGCGGCGCTGCTGGCCGGCCTCTATCCTCGCCAGCTCATTCCGGAGCCCACCGCCGCCGCCATCGCCTACGGGGTCGACCGGGCCGAGTCCGAGCGGCAGATCTACCTGGTCTTCGACCTCGGCGGTGGCACGTTCGACGTATCGATCATCGAGACCCGGGAAGACGAGATCGAGGTCATCGCGACCGCCGGCGACCAGCGCCTCGGCGGCGGCGACTTCGACGACGCCGTCGTCGAGTGGATCATCCGGGAGTGCGGCGAGACGCTGCCGAAGGACACCGAGCGGCTGCGGATCAAGGCGGCGGCGGAGGTGGCGAAGCGCGAGCTGTCCCTGCGCGCCGCGACGACCATCGACCTCGGTGGCGCCACCGCTCCTATGGAGCTCGACCGGGCCACCTTCGAAGCGCTGATCCAGCCGATTCTCGACCGGTCCCTGCGGCAGGTCGACGAGGCCCTGCGCTTCGCGCAGAGCGCCAAGGGCGTCCTGCGCGAGCACGTCAACGCGGTGCTCCTCGTGGGTGGTTCGACCCGTATCCCGCAGGTCAAGCGGATGCTGCTCGAGCACTTCGACCGGGACGAGGGATTCGTGCGCGGCGACGCCAACCCCGACACGCTGGTGGCCCGGGGCGCCGCGATCGTGGCCCACCGGTTCGAGCCCTCGTCCGCCTTCGACCTCGCGACCCGGCCGACCGCCGAGCGGTCCGCGGACGAACAGGACTACGCCGTCACGCTGATCACCGAGCACACCCTGGGTGTCGGCGTGCAGCAGGGCAAGTTCAACGCGCTGATCCCGCGGGGCACCAAGATTCCGGCCCGCCAGGTGAAGACGTACACGAACCCGGAGCAGGCCCACCGCATCGAGGCGGCCATCTATCAGGGCGAGGGTGAGTACATCTACGACAACTCCCTCATCGGCACGATCCACCTCGACGACATCGAGCGCCGCCCGGAGGGCTACCACGAGTTCGAGGTCGAGTTCGCGCTCGATGTGAACGGACTGCTCGGGGTGCAGGTCACCCACACCAACACGGGGCGGGAGTACCAGGCGACGTTCGACCAGAGCACCACCATCGGCAAGCTCGACGAGCTGGCGGAGCGGCGGGCCGCCCTGGTGAAGCTGTTCGCCACGGTCAGGGCCGCCGGGGCACAGGACCGGGCTGAGGCCGCCGGCGCGGAGAGGTCCCCGGCGGGGCAACCGGACGCCGGGCCGGTGAAGTTCACGGTGCCCGCGCCCGTGGCCGCCGCGGTGCCGGAACCGGTCTCCGCCACCGTGCCCGCCCCTGCTGGAGAGGTCGACCCCGCTGCCGTACCGGCGGAGTACCGGCGCACGGTCAAGAAGGCGCTCCGGGCGGGCCGGGACGGCCAGGCGCCGCCCGTTCTCACCGCGGCCCTGGGCGCGTTCTGGGACGCGGTACGCGCCGGTGCGGACGAGGACACGCTGGACGAGCTCGCCGACCGGCTCGAGGACGAGCTTTGACGACAACCGTGGGTACACGCGCAGAGGCCATCGCGCGGGAGCTCGACGCCGAGTACGCCGGAGTCGGCTGGTGGGGCACGCTCTACCGCGCGCCGCGCCGCCGCCGCTGGTACCGGCTGATCCCGGTCGAGGAGATCAACGGAGAGCAGCGGTCCGAACTGCTGGCCTGGCAGACCCGCCCGCGCCGTCCCGACCTGGTCCCCGTGGTGCCCGGTGAGCAGGGCGAGCAGCGGCAGCTCGCCGGCCGCTGGTTCCAGGTCGTCTGCTACGAGACCGACGCGGGACGCAGCCTCGCCGACGCCCTCGCCGGGCGCGAACCGGCCGGACGGGTCGCGTCCGTGGCCGACGCCCTGCGGGCGCTCCCGGGCTGGCGCGCGGCGATCGGCCCCGACCTGGTCCCGCTGCCCGCCGACATCGTGCTGGCCGGGCACGGCCCGCTGCTGCTGCCGCTGCCGGCCTGGGGGGCACCCTCCCTCGGGGAGGTCTTCGCCGAGCCGGAGCGGCTGGCCCATCTCACGCCGGAAGCGGCCCGTGGTGTCCCGGCCGGCGACCGGGACCCCGGGCTGCACGCCCTCGGCGTCGCGGCGCTGCGCTGCTTCGAGGAACCGCCGGACGCCGACACCGAGCGGCTCCTCCAACGCGCGGCCTGCGCCACCGTGTTCGCGCCGCGCCCGCGCGACAGCCGGCTGCCGTCCTGGATGCGGCGGGTGGAGCCCGTGCGGGCGGTACGGGAACAGCTGCGCGCCCTCACCGGCCCCCACACCGCGGGGAAGGTGAACCTGGATCCGCTGCTCCTGTCCGACGCCCTCGACGAGGCGCGCCGTGCGATGGACCCCGTGGTGCCGGTACGTGCGCTCCGTGCCGCGGGCGAACCGCGCAAGGCCGTCGGACTCGCTCAGGCGGCTCTGGTCGACCGGCCCGGGTATGCGCTGCTGCTCCTCGCGGCCGAGATCGCCCACCAGGATCTGCGGGACCCGCTGGAGGCGCTGTCCCTGCTGGAGCGCGCGGTGCAGGCGGACCCGGAGCGCGGCGAGGCCTACGCGGCACAGCTGTCGATCACCGGCGGCCTGTGGTCCGTGGTCCAGGGCCGGCTCGCCGGGGCCACCGATGGTTCCTTCGCACACCGGCTCCTCACGACGGCCCGTACCGCCTTCGACCGCCTGCCGCCCGGACTGCGCCGGGATCACGCCCACGAGATGGCCCTCTGCCTCATCGGCCAGGGCGAACTGCGTGAGGCCAACGCCTTCGTGCACCAGTGGCTGCACGACGGGGACACGCTGATGTGGTGGCGCTTCGACCTCATGCTCGACTACGCCGAGACCTTCCTGCTGCTCGGCCGACTCGACGCGGCCGAGCAGGTCGCCGACCAGGTCAGGGCGGGCCTGCGGCGCGTCCGGGAGAGCGGCCGGATGACACAGCGCGACATCCATCGACACGGCATGCGGTACGCGGACTTCGTCCGGGACCTGCATGAGAGGCGAGGCGGGGAGGCCGGGGCGTGATCACGATTCTGCTGGCGGCCGTCCTGCCGGTGCTGTTCTTGTCGACCGTGGCCAGTGCCTCGTACTTCCTCGTGGTACTGCCGCGCCGCTGGCGGCTTCCCTACGAGCAGTCGCTGGAGCTGCTCGACAGCGACGACCGCGACGAGCTGGAGCGGGCCGACCGGCTTCTCGGGCAGGCCGTCAACGCGGGGCCCCGGGGGCGGGCGCTCGACCGGATCCGATTCGCGCAGGCCTATGCGCGAGCGATGCTGGGGAGGTACGAACCGGCACGCTACGGCGCCGCCGCGACCGTGCTCGACGAGCTGATCGCCACCGAGGGCCGCACGGAACACACCGCCTACCTGGAACTGTGGCTGCACGCACGACTGGACAACCACGACCGCGTCACCGACCTGTACGCGGAGCACACCGCGCTGCTGAACGCCCGCCCGCAGAGCCGCCGTATCGCCGCCATCTCCCACCTCCAGCTGGCCGTCGGGCACTGGCGGCGGCGGGAGACCGACGGGGCACTGCACCACTTCGACCGCGTCCGTGAGCTCGGCGAGCTCACCGAACGGATCCCGCCCGAGGTGAACGACCTGCAACTCGTCAAGGGCGTTCAGGCGGTGTTCGACGGTCGGACCGACGAGGCCCGCGACGCGTTCGGCGAGGCGCACAAACGCGCCGCCGATCGGGAACTGTCCACTGCCGAGGCCGCGTTGGGGACCCTCGTCTGCGACTGGGCGGACGGCGATCCACATGACCTGGGCGAGCGGCTGGACCGGCTGACGCGGCAGATGGAGGAGCGGCCACCGGACGATCCCACGACAGGACTGCTGCGCACCGGCATCGCGCTGCTGAGACTGCTCGCGCTCCTGCGGGAGTGGCTGCTCAGGCCCGCCCTGTCCGGGGCGCCGTGGCCGCCCGACTTCGAGGAGTTCGAGCGGCGGGTGGCGGCGCTGCGCGAGGCCGATCCCGAGCTCGGCGATGCCGCCCTCGTCGAGGGTCTGATCCGCTACTACTTCGCCCTGAGCCAGCCCGAACGCGAACAGGCCCTCGACGTGCTGGACGGCGGAACACGCCTCGCCAAGGGCATCATGCTGCCCGAGGTGCTGGACCTCATGGAACGCGAGCGTGCGCTCGGCGGGGAGGGAGACGCCGTCTCCCGGTACCTCGCCCTCGTGGGCGAGTTCCTCCAGGATCCGGACCGCTCCTCCGAGGACCGGGCCCAATACCGGCGTCTCCAGGCGAAGTTCACGCGGTTCGGCGACCCGGGCGACCTCGACGACGGAGCCGTACCCCAACAGCGGGCCCCGCTCGACGACTTCCGGCGCCGCTCCGAGGCACTGCGCCGCCGCATCGAGCTGATCGTGTATCCGAGGCTCCGCGACCTCGCCGAGGACGACCCGGCCAGGCTCGCCCTGCACGCACTGCTGGAGGAACTCGAGGCCGCCTCCAAGGTGTACGCCGACGGCGCCGAGGTCCTGCACGGGGCGGAGCGGAAGCTCATCACCAGTACCGGAGAGATCCTGCTGCCCGAGGAGACCGATGACCAGGATCGTGCCTAGGCGACGGACCGGCGCACGGTCCCGGCTGGCCGAACTCGTGCCCGGACGGGGCCGTATCGCGGACCGTGCCGCGCTGCTCGACCGGCTCGCCCCCGTGGAGCACCGGCCCGCGGCGGACGAGGAGCAGCTCTTCGAGCAGGCCGGGCTCGCCCGGGTGCTGCTGCTCATGGTGAAGGTGGACCAGGAGGCCGAGTATCTGCTCTGCCGGGAGCTGGCGGAGCACGCGCTCGGCAGTGTGCCCGAGCCCGGGGAGTCGCCGGACCTCGGAGAGGAGTACGCGTGACCGGCAGCGAAGGTGACCGCCACTCGTTCCGGGAGATCGGCCCCGTCCCGTCGCTGCGGACGCCCGCCTTCGAGTTCACGGAGGTCAGGGGCCACGGGGAGGTGGCCGAACACGACCGGCGGCTGGAGGAGCTGGCCCGCAGGGCGGCCGCCGAGGCCGTCTCGGACCGCTTGCTGGTCCTGACGCCCGTCGTCGGTGCGCTCGCCGAGATGTCGCTGAACCTCGGCGACGACGAGGATCTCCTGGAGGACGCGCGGGCGAACGCCCAGTCCGGCGCGTACGACCTCGCTCTGGAACAGTTGAGCGAGTACCTGCGGATCAGGCCGGAGCACCAGGAGGCCCGCTACCTGCGCGCGTTCTGCATGTACCGCCTGGACGGGCAGGACCAGGTGGAGGCGCTGCGGATCCTGCGTCCACTGCGTGACGAGCCGATGGCGGACGAGCTGCGCGAGCGGGTCCGCGACCTCCGCCGCGAACTGCGCCGCCGTCTCACCCCGCTCGAGATCACCGCCTACGCCCAAACGGTCCGCTCCGATCCCCACGGTGCGCTCGACCGTGCGAAGGCGTTCCTGGAACTGGCCCCGGAGGAGGGCTCCCTGTCCCATCTCGTCGCCCTCGGCCAGGCCCGGGACGGCGCGCTGGAGCAGGCCCTCGACACCGCAACCCGGGGCGCCGCCGAGGCGGACGTCGACAAGGAACAGGTCTCGTCGCTGGCGCGCAGGCTGCTCCTCCCGTTCCTGTGCCCCGTCGCCGAGCCGGCCGTCACGGCGTTCAAGGAACGCGACCCGCGCCGGGCCCGCGCCGAGCTGTCCCGCATGGCCCCCCGGTGGCGCCACAACGCCGTCGTCGACGACTTCGACGCCATCCTCGCCCTGTGGATCGCCCGCCCGAACAGCACCTCGCCGCCGATGCCGAACCTGCCCGCCGACCGTGCCGAGGACGTCTACTCACTGATCGCCGAGTCGGACGGGCAGACGGCCGCAGCGCTGATGCAGGCCGGCCTCGCCCACGAGGCGGAAAGGCTGCTGGCCCGTGTCCTGGCCCTGATCCCGGGCTTCCGCTGGCTCAACTTCCTTTACGCGGCCTGCCTCCTGCGGCTGGGCCGCGATCCGGAGCGTGCGGCGACCTGCGCCGAGATCGCCCGGCGCGATCCCACCATCACCCAGGCCGGCGAGCTGCTGGAGGCCATCAGGGGCTGGCAGGAGGCGACGGTCATCAACCCCGCGGTCGCCGAGTACGTCGCCGCCATGAAGTCCGTCAGCGGCGGGGTGTCCTCCGGCCGGCTGGCCGCCCTGCGCACCCGGCTGCTCGACCTGCAGCGCGAACTGCCCACGCTGCGGGGGGCGGCCCGGACCGAGCGGGGCGGACAGGCCGTCCAAGAGCTCGGGAAGGCGATCGGCCAGCGGCTCGCGGAGATCGCTGACGCCATGGTCGTCAGCGAGCTCTACGACCGGTACGACGCCATCATGTCCACGGTGAAAGGCGGTGTCCCTGACGCCGCGGCGGCGGACCGGCTCGCCCGCTCCCTCGACGAACTGGCCGCACGGATCAAGGACGGACGCCGGGGCACCGGGAAGAACACCGGAGGCGATTCCTTCGAGGAGCTGGCGAAACTGGTGTCGGCGCGCCGCTCGGAGGTCGAGCGGGTGAAGACGGGACTGAAGGTGTCGGCTCTCGTCAGACGGTTCAACGAGCTGGCCGAGCTGACGGCGACCAGTTTCGGACCGCGGGATGTGTACACGATGCGGACCAGGCTGATCAGCATCCGCGACGACGCCCAGAAGTTGCGTCGCGATTCCAAGCGCGCCTTGGACCCGCGGGACCTGGAGCTGCTCGACGAGCTGATCGCCGCGATCACGAGGACGCGGATATGACGACGGACACGACGGGGGCCGCGTCCGGGGCCGAGCGCTGGGACGTGTTCATCAGCTACGCCCGCGAGGACTACATCCAGGCCAAGGACCTGCACGACGCGCTGAGCGGGTGTGTGACCGCCGACGGCGCGGCGCCGAGGATCTACCTCGACGTGTCCCGCACCGGCGGCACACCCCTGGGCGCGGACTGGCAGAGCTTCCTTGAGGAGGCCCTCCCCCGCAGCCGCCATGTCGTGGCGCTCTATTCGCAGACGTACTTCGACAAGGACGTCTGCCAGTGGGAGCTGCACGAGGCGTACAAGCTGAACCCGCCGGAGGGCGGTCGGCTCATCCCGCTGCTGATCGATCCGGGGGCCGTCAAGAAGATCCCCTACCTCGTGCACCGGATCAACTGGATCCCCACGTCGAGGCCGCACTGGATCGATGAGGTGTGCAAGGTCCTGGGGCTGCGCGCTGCCGAGACACGCCCCGCCCTCCGATTCGACACATCGGTCGCCGGCGCGGTCGCGGGCCACACGCTGCCGCCCCTCAGGGTGACCGGCTCGACCCCGGAGGGCGTATCCCCGTGGCCGGCCGGGGCGACGGTCGCGATCTCCGCGCAACCGCCCACCGTCGAACTGACCGGGACGCTGTCCGCACCGATCACCGAGAGCACGGCTGTCTTCGGCGACCTCGCGTTCCGCACGCCCACGGCCGAGGTGCGGCTCATCGCGACCGCCCCCGGCTGCGAACCGGCCATGACGGCGCCCTTCCCGGTGCGGGCACCCGACGAGCAGCCGTCCTGGGACGAGGTCGACCGTCCCGTCCTCGCCGCGCGCGGGCAGCCGGTCTTCTTCCCCGACGGCCGGACGCTGGCCGTACGCGACGGGCGGACCCTGACGTTCCATTCGGCGGAGTACGAGGTCACGGGTACGGCGCGGCTCAGGGAGCGGCCGCGGTTGTGGGCGCGCGGGGAGCACTGCCTGGCCGTCGCCGACTGGTCGGGGCGGGTGGTCCTGGCGGCCCCGGACCGGCCGGTGCGGGTCGTGGACCTCCCGACGCCGCGTGGTGCGCGTTTCAACGTGCCGGGAGCGCTGGCCTTCGCCGGGGACGTCCTGCACGTCGGCATGTGGGGAGGGGCCGTGTGGTCCCTGTCCCTCGACTCCGAGGAGCCGGAGCTGGCGCTGGAACACCGGTCCGGCGTCCAGGTGTTGGCGGCCGACGGCGCGGGGCTGCTGGTGGGCGGTCTCGACGGGAAGCTCACCGGCTACGAGGACTACGCGGAGGGCCGGGCCGGAGCGGAGCGCACTCTGGAACCGGTGCTTCTCGCCCTCACGCGCGTGCGGGACTTCGCACTCGTCGTCGGCGAACACCGAATCCACCGGCTGGATCTGGCCGGTGGACGGCTGCTGCAGGTCACCCAGCCCGTGACGGCGATCACCGGGACGCTGCCGGGCGGCGAACTGACCGCGATCGTCGACGCGGCGGGCCAAGGTGTCTCCTTCGATGCCGAGTTGGCGGTGCGCGTCGGGTTCCGCACCGTGCCGGGCGCCCGGCCGGTGGGCTCCGGCCGGGACGGGCGACTGCTGGTCCTGAAATACCCCGACGGCTCCCACGCCCTGGTCCGCGACGGCCGTACCACCTATGTCTCCGGGCACCCGATGACCGTCTCCCCGGACGGGCGACTGGCGGCGGTGTCGGACGGGGAGCGGCTGCTGATCCTGTCGTCCGAGGAGCTGGACGCCGCCGACGGGAGCGCGGATCCCGGGAGCGGGCGGGAGGAGCCTGCATGACGTCCCGTACGCCGCTGGAGAACCGGCCCGATGTGCTGTGGCGCATGGTCTCCGGGCTGTGGTCGAACCTCGAACAGGGGCTGCCGCTCACCCAGGGCCAGTTGGACGCGGTCGTCGAGGCCTGCTTCCGGATCGGTGTGCATCCCGCCACCGACGCGGCGACCGCGCTGACCATGCTGACGCGCGCCCACCGGCTGGACGGCACGAATCCCAAGCACCCGTACCACGTCGGGCTGCTCTATCTGCGGCACGGGCGACCGGAGGCAGCCGTACGCTGGCTCACGGCGGCGGCCACTCTGTCTCCCGTCAACCACCGGATCTGGGCCCATCTGAGCCTCGCGCACCGCGTACTCGACGACCAGCGCCCGAGCGTGGCCGGCTCCGACGGGAACCATCGCGCGCGTGCCGAGACGATCGCCGCAAGGATCCGCGAGGGCGGACACGACTTCCCCTCGGAGGACGGCTCGGAAGCCACGCAGCCGCCCGCGCTGCCGTTGTTGCGCCCCGGAGAATGCCGGTGGACCGGAATCCACGACATGGCGGCCGACAGCCGGCTGGGCGGCAACACGACCACGCAGACCAGGGACACACTCGCCGCCGAGTTGGAGGGCATCGCCGAACTGGCGGGCCGCCGCCGAGGGGGGACGGCCGCGTTCACCGTCCTCGCCGTGCAGTGGATGGTGTACGGCTATCCGACCACGACCGTGCGTCGCCTGGCGAAGCGGCTGCCGCCGGACGACGGCCCCGCGACGCGCATGCTGCACCTGGTCTGCGATCTCTTCGAGACCGACCGCGCCGAACTCCCGGCCCGGCTCGCCGCCTGTCTCGCCGACGGCTCCCTGCCTGAGGTGCTCATCGCACTGATCCACCGCCGGCGCCTCTTCTGGCGTCCGCTCGTGTTCCCGGACCTCGGTGCCCACGCGGCGGCGAGGGAGTTCACCGATGGTGATCCGGAACGGCACGAGAAGACGCTGCGGCTGGCGTCGGAGCAGCTCGACCCCGACCCCGCCGAGCCGATGGCGGACGTCTCTCAGCCGGCCGAACCCGCCGAGCCGGACGCGCCGGGTCCCGATGAGCGGCTGGCGGCGTTCGAGGAGGCCGCCGCCGGTCTGACCGACCTCGCCAAGGACGCACAGGCCCACGCCAAGACCCTGGCCGCGGCCACGGTGACGGACGCGACCGGCTACGCCCGGGCCTGCGGGGACCGGGACGTCCTGACGGGCTTGGCGAAACGCCTGGAGGCCGTACGGCAGGCCCGGTTGGAGGAACTGCGGCGGTTCCAGGACACCGAGCCGGCCGGTCTGGTGATGGCCTTCGAGGAGTTCCAGCGGCGGGTGGGTGAGTGCCAGACCCTCTTCCAGGAGCCCCTGGGCAGCCTGCGCACCCTTCTGAGCAAGCGGATCGGCAAGCGACTGGCGGCGAAGGAGAAGGACTTCGCGGCGACCCTGCCCGCGCCCACCGACCGGGCACTGGCTCTTGAGGACCGCCTCTCCGCCCTGGAGAGGCCGACGGCCGCACCGGCCCTCCGCAGCCACAGCCCCGACGAACAGCTGGCCCGGTTCGAGGAGGCGGCCGCCCAGCTGGCCGGCCTCGTCAACGACGCACTCGGCCACGCCAAGAGCCTGGCCAAGGCCCCTGTGGAACACGAGACCGACTACGCCCGCGCCACGGGAGACCTGGGCGTCCTCACCGATCTGGTGGACCGCCTGGAAACGGTGCGACTGGGCCGCCTGGAGGCCCTGCAACAGCAGCTCAAGGCGCCCGAGGTCTCGGCATCTGGTCTCATCATGGCCTTCTCGGAGTTCCACCGGCGGCTGGAGGAATGCGAGACACGCTTCCAGGAGGGCCCGGCCCCTCTGCGCAACGTCCTCACCAGGAGAGTCCGCAAGAAGCTGGCGGCGAAGCAGGCGGAGTTCGCGACCACCTCACCCGCGCCCTCGCCGCCCGCCCTGGCCCTCGCGGAGCGCCTCTGCGGCCTGGAGGAGCAGCAGCCCCGTACGGCCCCGGCCACGCCGGCGGCAACCGGCGCTCCGTCTCCCGGCCGCCGTCCCTCTCCCCCGCCGCCGCTCGTCCAGGCAGGTCCGCGCGAGCGAGTCGAGCACGCCCTCGCCGTCGCCGAGCGCAGCCTCGACGCCAACTTCGCCGAGGCCTGGCGGACCGTGGACGCCTACCCGGCCGAGCTGAGGCACCGGGAGGCGGTCGCCCTGTTGCGCGCGTATCTCGGCGGGCACCAGGCGGAGGCCGATCTGCGGCTGGGGCGGACGGTGGCGGCCCGGCGACGCTGGAACACCATGCTCACCTACGACCCCCTGGACCCGGCCGTACTGCGCAACCTCGCGGTGGCGCACACCTCCGCGGGTGACCTGGGCCCGGCCGCGCAGGCGTGGAGCCGCCACCTCGAAGCGCTGTACCTGAAGGCTCTGCTCGACGGGGACATCCGTCGCGGCGCCGCCCAACGCGCCGAGTTGCACCGCGTGCTGGCCGCGTCCTTCGGCACGGCCCTCCTCTGCCCGCGCTCCACGGCCGACCACGAACCGGACGGGGCCCCGGGGCAGCTGGCACCGGTTCTGGCCGCCGCGGGCAAAGTCGCGATCGCCCTCGCCCATCTGCGGCTGGAGGAGCTCAACCACGCGCTCTCCCACCGCGGCGCGACCCCCCTGCTCGGCGTCGGCCGCTCCGTCGGGAACGCCGGACTGGCCGCCGCCCGGGACCGCCGTACGGCCGCCGTCGAGGCAGCCGTAGGGCTGCTCCCGTCCCGGGTCCGGGAACCGTTCGGGAAGCTGTGCCGCCGGCGGATCGACGAGGCGTACCGCGAAGCGTCCCAGGCGCGGGGACGCACCCGCAGGCCGGGGGACGAGGCCGAGGAGGAGGCGCACCTGGAATGGGCGCGCGGCCGGCTCCTGTGGAAGCTGCGGCTCGCCGAGGCCGTACGGAGCCAGGACGCCGAATGGCCGCTCACCGAGCACTCCGGCGACGTGATCGCGAACCTGCGCCTCATCGACGCGCTTCCCCTGGATCCGGCGGACGAGGGGCTGCGGCGCAGCGCCCAGCAGCTGGGCGTCCAGGGAGATCCCACGGAGGCCATCGAGCGGTACAACCAACTCTCCGTGCTGGCCTGTGACTTCGCCCTGCAGCGGATCTACGGGGCGGCCGAGGAGGCGACGCCCGGCCCCGCGACGCGGCACTTCTCCGACCGGTTCCGGCGTGCGGCGCGCTCCTGGGGGCGCAACGCCGACAGCGTTCCCGAGCGGTACACCGAGCTCCTCGACGACCCGAGGCACCTCTACTACCCGTCCACGGATTCGGCGTTCGCGATCCTGGAGAAGCTGAGGAAGTCCGGCCTTGCGGCCGACGACCGGGAACACGGCATCCTCACGGCTGCCGCGACCGCTCTGGAACGCTGGGTGGAGCGGCTCCCCGGAGCCACCGGCCCCGCCCGCACCCTGGCCGTGCTCCTCGCCGAACTCGACCGGCACGACGAGGCCGGCGAGGTGCTGTCCAAGGCCCGGCGTGAGGCGTTCAGTTCACGGGGGCGACGGCAGGTCGCCCTGTCGTTCGTCCGTCTCGACATCACCCGCGAGAGGTTCGCCGAGGCCGTGGAACTGACGCGGGAGCTTCTCGACGAAGGCTCCGACGACGAGCGGCTGCGCGATCTGCTCACCGAGGCCTACAACAGCTGGATCAACTCCGGGAAGGACGTGCCCACCGCGTCGAGCATCGCCGAGGACTTCGCGCGGTGGACGGACCCCGACACCGTCAGGAACCGCCGGCTGCTCGTCGTGGCCGCGACCATGACCAAGGACCGCAGCAGTCTGGACCCCACGAACGCCACGCGGGCGCTCTCGGACGAGCTGCGCCGGCTCTGGGAGCAGGATCCCGAAAACGTGGAGGCCCGCTACCACCTGGCGGGCGCCCTCTATCAACAGGCGTGGGCGATCCGCGAGCAGATGCGGTCCGCCACGGGCGGGTGGCGCGCGACCCTCCGCGACCGGCTCACGTCGGTACGCACCGAGTGCGAGGCGTGCGCCGCCGAACTCCTGGACTCCGCGACGCTCGACAAGGAGCGGCGCGAGAAGGTCCAGGAGATCCTCCACGCCGTACGCCCGAAGGGCTGACGCCTTACGTGCGGTGGGTTTGTCGAGGAGGTCAGGCCTCGTCGGGCGTCAGCCGCAGCGAAACGCTGTTGATGCAGTACCGCTGATCCGTCGGCGTCGGATACCCCTCCCCCTCGAACACATGCCCAAGATGCGACCCGCACCGCGCGCACCGCACCTCTGTGCGCAGCATCCCGTGCGACCGGTCCTCGATCAGCTCGACGGCGTCGGTGTCCTTCGGGTCGTAGAAGGACGGCCAGCCGCAGTGCGACTCGAACTTCTCCGTGGAGGTGAAGAGTTCGGCGCCGCAGGCGCGGCAGGAGTAGACGCCCGTGGACTTGGTGTCGGTGTACTCGCCGGTGAAGGCGGGCTCGGTGCCCGCCTTGCGCAGGACCGTGTACTCGGCCGGGGTCAGCTCCGCGCGCCACTGCTCGTCCGGCTTTTCGATGTCGTATGACATGAAGTTCAACCCCTCACGAAAGGTACGGCTACTTCGACAGGCGGGTCAGGATCTCGGGGCCGAGGTCCGTGACGTCGCCCGCGCCCATGGTGAGAACGAGATCACCGGGCTTCGCCATTCCCGCGACGACGGAGGGGACGTCCGCCTTGTCGTGGACCGGCGTGACATCCGCGCCCGCCGCCCGCGCCGCTTCGATGATCAGCTCGCTGGTGATGCCCGGGATCGGGTCCTCGCGGGCCGGGTAGATGTCCAGGACGACCGAGGCGTCGGCCAGGGACAGGGCCTCGCCCATCTCCTTGCCCAGCTCCTGGGTGCGGGAGAACAGATGGGGCTGGAAGACCACGAGGATGCGGCCCGGGGCGCCCGCGCGCATGGCCTCCAGGTCGGCCGTCATCTCGGTCGGGTGGTGGGCGTAGGAGTCGACGACCTGGACGCCGGCCTCCTCGCCCTTGAGCTGGAGGCGGCGCTTCACACCGGTGTAGGAGGCCAGGGCCGGGGCCAGCTCCGACGCCGGAATGCCCAGGGCGACTCCCGCCGCCAGCGCCGCGACCGCGTTGTGCGCGTAGTGCCGGCCGGGGACGGAGACCGTGAAGGTCAGCTCCGCACCGTCCAGGACCACCGTCACCTCGCTCTTCAGGCCCTGCGGGACCACGGAGAGCACCCGGATGTCCGCGTCCGCCGCATCGCCGTACGTCACCACGCTGACGTCACAGGCCCTGACACGGCGGGTCAGCTCGCGCGCGCCCTCGTGGTCCGCCGAGATCACCAGGGTGCCGCCCTCGGTGATGCGGTCCACGAACGTCTCGAAGGACTCGTAGATCTCCTCCATGGACGCGTAGTTGGCGTGGTGGTCCAGCTCTACGTTGAGGACGATCGCGACCTCGGGCTCGTACTTGTGGAAGCTGCGGTCCGACTCGTCGGCCTCGGCGACGAAGATCTCGCCGTCGCCGTGCAGGGCGTTCGAGCCGGGGGCGTCGAGGTCTCCGCCGATCGCGTACGACGGGGAAAGGCCCAGGGAGGACAGCGACACGGCCAGCATCGAGGTGGTCGTCGTCTTGCCGTGGGTGCCCGCGACCGCGATCGGGCGCAGGCCGTCCATCAGGCGGGCGAGGGCGTCCGAACGGTGGACCACCGCAATGCCCAGCTCCGCCGCGCGGGCCAGCTCGGGGTTGTCCGCGCGGATCGCGGAGGAGACGACGACGCAGGTGGCGTCGGCGGCGAGGTGGTCGGCCGCGTGCCCGATGTGCACCGTGGCGCCCAGCGCGCGCAGGGCCTCGGCGGTCGCGGACTCCTTCGCGTCGCTGCCCGTCACCTTGGCCCCGCGCTGCGCGAGGATCTTCGCGATGCCCGACATCCCGGCGCCGCCGATGCCGATGAAGTGCGGTCGGTCCATGGCGGTGGGAAGGCCGGGTGCCATGCGTGTCTCCCTGTGCGTACGAGTACGGCGAACGTTCAGCGGTCCAGCCTAAGCCGTACTGTTCACAACCGTTGACAGCCGCCGGTCGCTACGCCTTGCTGTGCGAGAACAGTTTCAGCACCGGTACGCCCACCTTGTGGCGGGCCCGCGATGCCCAGTCGCGGTGGAAGAACTCCTCCACGTAGTGGGGGTCGGTCAGCACGATGACCTCGTCGGCGTCGATCTCGTCGACCAGGGTCTTGAGGGCGTCCAGCGGGTGGTCCTCGATGAGCCGCCCCTCGGCCTCACTGCCGGAGGCGTGCAGGGCCACCAGCGACACTTCGAGGGCCTGCCGGCCCTGGCCGACCGCCTCGTCGCCCTCCGGTGTCTCGCCCTCGCGGGCGGCCTCGTCCAGTTCGCCGAGCGCGACGTCGTCGATGGCGCGCAGCAGCCGGTCCGCCTGGTCTCCCCGGGGCTGGAGCAGCACATGGAAGGCGACCGGCTCGTCGCCGTGCAAGGTGGTGACGAACTCCACGTCGGCGGACGTCAGGGCCTTCTCGATCATCAATACGCTTGTGAACACGACAGGCGCCCTTCTCGTCCGTGGGCCGTCCTGGCCCCTGCGGAAACCATCCTGCCCCGTGACCGCACGGGGTCCCCGAGATTCAGTGTGCCCCGCGGAAGATAATCAGTGTGCCCCGCGGAAGATAAGCGGAACGGGGTATTCCGACGACTCGTCAGGACCGACGGTATCGGGTGTAGAGGAACCCGGCCTCTTCCAGCAGGGATACGAGTTCGAACCGCTTCGGGACCGGGATCGAGGGCCCTCCGGCGATGCGCTGGGCGTCCCCCGTGGCAAGCAGGGGGGACACGGTCAGACAGAGCTCGTCGAGCACCGCGCCCGCGACCAGCTGGCCCAGCAGCCGGGGCCCGCCCTCGGTCAGCAGCCTGCTGAAGCCCAGATCGCCGAGGGCCCGTACGGCCCGCGCCGGATCCACGCCCATGCCGTCCCCGGCGATCACCACCTGGGCGCCCGCCTTCTCCGCCGTGGCGACCCGGTCCGGGGCCGCCGCGGCGCCCGTCAGCACCAGCGTGGGCACCAGGGGCGAGGTGAAGAGCGGAAGCGAGAAGTCCAGGTCGAGGCTGGCCGTGACGACCGCGATGGCGGGCGCGGGGCCCTGTCCGGCGGCCTCCCTCATCGCCGTGAAGGCCTCACGCGCGCGTGCCGGGCGGTAACCCTCCTGGCGGACCGTTTCCGCGCCGACGATCACGACGTCCGCGAGGCCCCTGAGCACCCCGAAGATCCGCATGTCGGTGGCGCTGGAGATGGGCTGCGAGCGCCCGTCGTGCTGGGCGGCGCCATCGAGCGTGGAGACCATGTTGGCGCGCAGCCAGGGCTCGCGGACGTCGGGGTAGGCGTAGGCCTCCGCCAGCTCCTCGATCCCCCATTCTCGGTCCGTCACATCCGTCTCTTGGGCCCCGTCCGAGGCCTGGGCTGCTGTTTCGTAGGTCACAGGGAACAGGCGTCGCATGACGTGCAGTGTGGCACGGCGATTAGAGTGGGTAACCGTGTCGTCCACCACCACCGCCTTCGGGATCGACCCGATATCCGAAGCGGCCCCGCTGTCCCTGTGCGCCCGCGAGCCGCACGTCCCCGCCGACCGGCTCGTCGCCGAGATGGTGCCGCCGCCCCGCTTCGACTCGGTCCGCTTCGCCACGTACATCCCGGACCCGAACCAGCCCAGCCAGACCGAGGCCGTACGCGTGCTCAGCGGCTTCGCGGCCGGTCTCGGTGGCGCGCACGCCATAGGCACCCCCAAGCGCAGGCTGTTCGGCTTCGGCAAGGCCCCGAAGAAGGCGCCCACCGGCCCCCGCGGCGTCTACCTGGACGGCGGCTACGGCGTCGGCAAGACCCACCTGCTCGCCTCCCTGTGGCACGCGACGCCCGCGGAGCCCGCGCTCAAGGCGTTCGGCACCTTCGTCGAGCTGACGAACCTGGTCGGTGCGCTCGGCTTCCAGAAGACCGTGCAGACCCTCTCCGACCACCGTCTCCTGTGCATCGACGAGTTCGAGCTGGACGACCCGGGCGACACCGTCCTCGTCTCGACGCTGCTCGGCAAGCTGGTCGACGCGGGTGTCGCGCTCGCGGCCACTTCGAACACCCTGCCGGGCAAGCTCGGCGAGGGCCGGTTCGCGGCCGTCGACTTCCTGCGCGAGATCCAGGGCCTGTCCGCACACTTCCGCCCGCTGCGCATCGACGGCGAGGACTACCGCCACCGGGGACTGCCCGAGGCCCCGGCGCCGTTCTCCGACCAGCAGGTCACGAAGGCTGCCTACGCCACCGCGGGCGCGTCCCTCGACGACTTCCCGCATCTGCTCGATCACCTCGCCCGCGTCCACCCCAGCCGGTACGGCGCCCTGACGGACGGGCTCAGCGCCGTCTGCCTCACCGACGTGCGGCCCGTCCCGGACCAGTCGACGGCGCTGCGGCTCGTCGTGCTCGCCGACCGGCTGTACGACCGCGAGGTGCCGGTGCTCGCCTCCGGAATGCCCTTCGACCAGCTCTTCAGCGAGGAGATGCTGAACGGCGGCTACCGCAAGAAGTACTTCCGCGCGATATCCCGGCTCACCGCGCTGGCGCGGGACGCGAAGGGTCTCGTGGCGGGCTGAGACCAGCGGCCCAAGGGGCAGGATCGCGCCATACATCCGTCCCGTTTCGGGCGCTCTTCAGGGTGAAACGTCGAGTTAACGCTGCAAACGATTCAGCGGGTTACCGTTGGGGGAAAACGCTGACTGTTGACGCGAGCGAGCAGCCAGGACGGGGGTCCCATGATGCGACGTACGAAGGCGCGGGCCCTGTTCATGGCACTCGCCGCCGTCCTGATCAGTCTGCAACTCTTCGCTCCCCCCGAGGCGTTCGCTTCCGCGCACAAAGGCGAAGTCGCCAACTGCGCCGAGGCCGAGCATCCGCAGAAGGTGGCCCCTCCCCTGGGCGCCCGCCAGCGGATCCGCGACGAGGACCTGGTACCCGAGCCGCCGGCCCGCGCTCTGCTGGTGAGCGACCCTTCGGCGACCTACGCACCGGCCCCGCTCGCCGCCTCGCACCCCCGCGCGTCAAGAGCCTCGACCGACCTCTCCCCTGCGGGACTTCAGGTCTTCCGCTGCTGAGCGGAGCGCTTCCCCCCACGCTCTGTTCTGTAAGCCGACGCGCCCGCAGGGCGCGCCAGGAGGAACTGACATGCAGCCCCTCATCGACCATGCCCGCTCCTTCGGCCGGCGACCCGAGGACTTCGCCTCACTCGCCCAAGGCCAGTCCCCGCAGGCCCTGTTCATCACCTGCTCCGATTCCCGGGTCGTCCCGGCCCTGATCACCGGCGCCCGCCCGGGCGAGCTCTTCGAGCTGCGCACCGCGGGCAACATCGTGCCGCCTTACGTCCCCGGGCGGCCGACCTCCGAGGCGGCCACCGTCGAGTACGCGGTGGACGTGCTGGGCGTCGGCGAAATCGTCGTCTGCGGCCACTCGCACTGCGGCGCCGTGGGCGCGCTGGTGCGCGGCGAGGACCTGACCGGCGTACCCGCCGTGCGCGACTGGCTCGCGCAGGCCAAGCCCCCGTCCGACGCGCCGGACGACGACCCCGCCGTCGCCGACGCGGTGCGCGGCCACGTCCTCGCGCAACTGCTCAGGCTCCGTGAATACCCGTGCGTCGACCGAGCTGTGACAGCAGGTCGACTAGGCCTGCACGGCTGGTACTACGAGGTCCACACCGGTGCCGTACACGTACACAGCGCGGACACCGACTCCTTCGAGGCGCTGTGAGCGCCGGCATGAAGGTCACCTCGAAATTCCCCAACCTGCGGCAGGACTTCGCCGCCTCGATGGTCGTCTTCCTCGTCGCCCTGCCGCTGTGCGTGGGCGTCGCCGTCGCCTCCGGGGTACCGGCCGAACTCGGCCTGGTCACCGGCATCGTGGGCGGTATCGTCACCGGAGTGATGCGCGGCAGCAGCCTCCAGGTGTCGGGGCCGGCCGCGGGGCTGACCGTGCTGGTCTTCGAGGCCGTACGGGAGTACGGCGTCGCCGTGCTCGGAGTCGTCGTGCTTGCCACGGGCCTGCTCCAACTCCTCATGGGCGCACTGAAGTTGGGGCGCTACTTCCGGGCGATATCGGTGGCCGTCGTCGAGGGCATGCTGGCCGGAATCGGGCTCGTGCTGATCGCGGGCCAGCTCTACTCGATGGCGGGCCTGAAAGCACCCGCTTCCGGGCTCGACAAGCTCACCGGGCTGCCGGGGGCGCTCGTCGACGTCGCCGCGAGCACCGAGGCGCTGGCCTCGCTCGGGCTCGGCGTGGGCACCGTCGTCGTCCTCGTGCTGTGGCGGCGGCTGCCGCGACGGGTGCGTACGGTGCCGGCGGCGCTCGGCGCGGTCGTCCTCGCCACCCTCGCGGTACCGGCGTTCGGGCTGCCCGTCGCCACGGTCGAGGTGCGGGGGCTGCTGGGCTCGGTCCAGCCGCCGCCTCTCGACGCCTTCGGCGAACTCGCGAGCGTCGGTCTGCTCGGCACGGTCCTCGCGTTCACTCTCATCGCCTCCGCCGAGTCGCTGTTCAGCGCGGCGGCCGTGGACCGGCTGCACGACGGACCGCGCACCCAGTACGACAGGGAGCTGATGGCGCAGGGCGCGGGCAACACGGTCTGCGGGCTGCTCGGCGCGCTGCCGATGACCGCCGTGATCGTCCGTAGCGCGGCGAACGTCCAGGCGGGCGCGCGGACGAAGGCGTCCCGGGTGCTGCACGGGGTATGGCTGCTGCTGTTCGCCGCGCTGCTGCCCGCCGCGCTCGGCGTCATCCCGCTGCCCGGCCTCGCGGGCATCCTGGTGCACGCGGGCGGGAAGCTGATTCCGCTGCGCGAGACAGCGTCGCTGTGGCGTGAGCACCGGGGCGAGGCGCTGATCGTCGTCGTCACCGCGGTCTCGATCGTCGCCGTCAGCATGTTCGAGGGCGTGCTGATCGGGCTCGCGCTGGCCGTCGCCAAAACGGCGTGGGATGCCTCGCACGTGCGCCTCGAGGTCGTAGACAAGGGCGCCGGTCCCGTCCAGGCGTATCTCTCGGGCAACGCGACCTTCCTGCGGCTGCCGAAGATCCTCGACAGCCTCGAGGCTCTGCCGCAGGACCGGCCCATCGAGCTGGACCTCTCCGGACTGCACCACCTGGACCACGCGTGCCGGACCGCGCTGGAGAACTGGTCCGCGCGGCACAGTACGGCGGGGACCACGCCGGTGAAGGTCACGACAGGGGCCTGATCCGGGGCCGGGGGGGGCGCCCGGGCGCCGCGGGCCCCCCGCCGGGAAGTTAAAAAATAATAGAAAATTTGGGGGGGGCGTAT